>NZ_JVOR01000038.1:0-11786 GCF_001054715.1 Acinetobacter sp. 243_ASPC
TTGAAAATACCAAGTTAAAAATTCTCTATAGTGGTCTAACCACTTTTAGCCAGTGGGGCAGTAAAATTGCCAAATTGGGTTTTAAGCCCTATCAGAAAAATAAACGACATAGATTTGAAACCATTTTGGTGGCCATTGGTGGCGTCATTTGGCTCACTGGCAGTATGGGGATTTTAATTACTCGTTTTATTAAATATCTCACCCTGAGCCGCCGTACCTTTCGAAATGATCTGAAAACCTTGCAATTGATGGATAGCCACGCCAATTTGCAAACACTACTACGAATTTACGTACACCACGCAGGGTCGCAAATTCATAGTGTGTATTCTGAAGCCATTGCACATATGTGTTTTGCCAATTCACTCAGTCCACAAAGCTGGATGAATATCCACCCGAGTATTGAAGATCGTATCCATCGGCTTAATCCTTCAATTTTACAAGATTCACAACTTGAGAATTTAAAAAAACTACGTAGCCGAGCACTGTTTAGTTTGTTTATGCCACTTGAAGACGAACATGATGAATTTCATATTACTTGGACATCACCACAGCCTTTACCGCTGCTGCGGTTATCACCGATCAGCTTTTCTTTAAATGATGCCATCAAGCCGTTAAATCCTGAAATTCGTCAAGGTATGCCAAGACCTGAGCTACTACAGCGAGCACTCCAAACTGCAACAGGCTCGCGTGAGGTTATGGTGGCGATTTTAATGATCCGGCAGTATCGTGAATTTATTCCGCAAGATGCTGCGGTCAGTCAGGCCATTGTAGATGCGCTGCTCCATTTGGATGGTCGTGTGCATGTGCAAATTTTTCATGAGGCATGTCGTAACATTGGTAATATGCCGGCGAGTATTGCACGTCAGTTTCTGACTCGTTTGGCTCTAATTATTCAAGAGGATGGTGAAATTGGATTGCTCGATGCGTTGTTGCTTGAGCGGGTAAAGTATGAATTGAACCTGATGCCTAATCATACGCCTTCTGCATTAGAAGATGTCAAACCGCAGATTGTGCGTTTGATCGATGCTTTACTGCATGTGCAGCAAATCAATAGCCCTAATCAGCTTGAAGTGCGCGAGCGTATCTTGCAAAGTATTTTAACGTTTGAGGATATGCAGCTCTTTTCCGAAATATCCGATGAGCCGATTGACCTAGCAGAAATCTTAAATGACATCGCAGGGCTTTTGTTGCGTGATCGTCTGAGTATTTTAGGTGTGGCTGAGATGTGTCTCTGGAATGATCGTATTATTACCCAAGATGAAATGGATGTTCTAGAGTTATTGTATTGGCGCTTTGGATTTGAGTCTGCCAATATTGTGGATGAAATGCAGAAGAAAAATAGCCTCATGATTATCTAAATGCTATGTATCAAAACAGGCAAGAGAAAAGGCTGCAAAGCAGGCCGAGACACGTTAAAATGCGCGTTGAAATGAATGTATAGATAGAAACGAATGGTCGGTCAGCAGCGGAATATTTTAGCAGCAATGGGTGTGGATGTATGGATACCACGTCATCACGTTGCTCAAAAAAATACAGCGGCGTCCATATGGCGTGATCAAATGCCCGAGCAACAACTGGCCGTACCCAAGCATGTCGATGTTGCTGTCAATATTCCTGAAACAAAATCTTTACCTGTATTGGAGCCGGTTCAGGAACAACCGGTTCATGTTGAAATTACAGCACAAAATACTGTGCCTCAACAGCCTAAAGTACTGCTCGAGCTTGAAGCACTGGTCGAATGTGATGCGTTTCAGCTTGAAGCATATTGCTTTCAGGACAAAGTGTTAGTGATTGATGCAACTGGATTAACCGAGGCTGAAAGTCAGCTTTGGTCAAATATTCAAGCCGCTATGCCAGGTGAGTATGCTGAACTGAGCTGGCCATTTCCGCGTTTAGATTTTAGAGATTCACGTGGGGTGCAGGCCTATGTTCAAGGGTTTTTAGATGCCATAGCAATCGATAAAAAAGTGTTATGCTTGGGTAAGCTGAAGTTTTTAACACATACAGACTGTATGTATCTGGCCAGCTTAAGTGAGATGTTGGAAAAGCCGATACTCAAAAAACGTTTGTGGACATTAATGCAGTCATCGTAAAGGGATAGAAATGAAAAAAAAGGTAGTGGTATTTAGCCAGATCGACTCAAAAATATTAGCAAAATTACAAGAACTCTATGACGTTCGGGTTTTAGATCCTAAGCAAGGCGATATCAATACTCAAATTCGTGAAGAAGTTGTCGACGCGCATGGCATGATTGGAGCGGGACGATTACTCAACGAATCAAATCTGGCGCCAGCCAAGCACTTAAAAATTATTTCAACGGTAAGTGTTGGTTATGACAACTACGATGTGGATTATCTCAATCAGCGTCAGATCTGGTTGGCACATACACCACATGTATTGACCGAAACCACAGCCGATCTGGCATTTACCTTGTTAATGAGTGCAGCGCGTCAGGTGCCGCATCTAGATCGATGGACCAAATCAGGTGAATGGAAGCGTACTGTTGCTCCAGCACAGTTTGGTCAGGATATATACGGAAAAACACTGGGTATTATTGGACTGGGTAATATTGGTGCTGCTATTGCGCGCCGTGGCCTGTACGGCTTTAATATGAATATTCTTTATCATAACCGCCGTGAAAAGTTGGCGCTTGCTCAACCACTAAATGCAACGTATTGTGATTTAAATACACTGCTACAATCGTCTGATTTTGTGGTGGTGGCAGTAGATCTCAATACGGAATCTGAAGCATTAATTGGTAAAAATGAGCTGGCTCAGATGCAGTCTCATACTGTGCTGGTGAATATTTCTCGTGGTTCGGTGATTGATGAGGTTGCACTGATTGACGCCTTAAAGCAGCAACAGATTTTTGCAGCAGGTTTGGATGTCTATCAAAAAGAGCCTTTACAATCTTCAGAGTTGTTTGAACTAAACAATGTGGTGACATTACCGCATATTGGTTCGGCGACTGCGCAAACACGCTATAAAATGGCAGAGCTTGCGTTTAAAAATTTACAGACAGCACTAGATGATCAGACACCAGCCTATCTGGTCAATCCGGAATTTAAATAATTTTTAAAGCAATAACGGTTTCACTGTAAAAGAATCATGATTAAACTCTTCTAACACTTTGTAGCACTTTACGAATGTTGTGGGTGCTATAGTACTAAAAATTCGTTCGGCCTGAGTGTGAAGTTGAAACGTAGCATCATGATTCTGGGAGTCACTGCGGTTGCCACAATAGCATCGGCACATTCCGATTTTAATTTTGCTGATCATAGCGTGCATTTTGATGTGCCTGAAATTTCAAGTGGCGTGGGTTTGATCGATCAACAAAAAGAAAAACAGATCGGTGAAAAAGTATATCGGGAAATTCAGAAACAATTACCTGTTATGCATGATCCATGGTTGCAAGATCAATATGCCCAGATTTTTTTCCGAATTTTAGGGCAAACTCAAATGAGCCAGCCCGTCGGTTTAGTGATACTGAAAAGCCCTCAAATTAACGCCTTTGCTGTGCCCGGTGGCTTATTTGCACTCAATACTGGCCTCATTGCCAATGCGCAAAATATTGATGAAGTCGCTGGTGTGATGGCGCATGAAGTGGCACACGTTACGCAGCGGCATTATAGCCGTTCTCAAGAAGCATTTAAGGGGCAAGGATTACTGGCACTCGCAGGCATATTGGTGGGGGCGGCACTGGCGACTAAATCGAATGGTGAAGCAGGTTCTGCACTGATGTTGGGAACACAAGCAGCTCTCATTGATAAACAACTGACCTATAGCCGTAATCAAGAGCGTGAAGCAGACCGAATTGGCATGCAATATATGTATGCTGCTGGTTATAATCCGCAAAGTATGGCCGATTTTTTTGAAACCATGCAGCGCTCTAGTGTCGGGATTGGGTTTTTACCCGATTTCTGGATGACTCATCCACTCACCACCGAGCGAATGAGCGAGGCACGATTAAGAGCCAATCAATTACCTAAAGTGACGCATAGTTTATATGATCCGAATTTTCAAATATTAAAATGGTACACAGCGGCCGTTTCGAATCAAGCGACGGAAGAACAACTTAAAACAATCGTAAAACAAGGCAACAATGAAGCGAAGTTTGGGCTTGCTGCGTTTTATTTAAATCGGGGTGATAGTCAGGCTACGCAAAATGTCCTCGATAGCCTTCCAGATTCGCTCAAGCAGCATACTTTGTTTGCTCTAATTCAAACCGATGTGTATTTGGATCAACATAAGTACGAGCAGGCTTACGCTGTTATCAATGCAGCACAGAAGGTAATGCCAGAAAATCGTGCATTGAGTTATAAGCTTGCAACTGTTTATATTCAACAAAGTAAACCATCGCAGGCGCAACAACTGGTACAAAAGTTTATTAATCAAAATCCGAGAGATATCGAGGCATGGCGCCTGATGCAGCAAGCCGCAGCACTTCAGCCACAGACTTCAGTCAATCAAATCAATGCTTTGCGTTATCGGGCTGAAGTACAGTTTTGGTCAGGCAATGAAGAAAACGCAATTAAATCGATGTTGCATGCTCAGCGTTTGGCGACAACTAATGCTGCTTTATCTGCGCGGATTGATCAACGTTTAAAAGAAATGCAGGCTGACCATGCTTTAAACATTTAAAAATAAATGTTAAAAAGCATCATGAGTAAGTAACAGCTCTCTAAATCTTTTATACTTTTAAAAATTAAACCGAAGATGAATGAAATAATTGAAAATAATGAAATTGAATCAGATACTCGTTGTGGTTTTTTGTGTAGTGATGCAGCAGGGGCATGCTGCAATGCCTGAACGCTATTTAAATGCGGTAGATAAAATATCCAAGCAGTACAGTGAACAAATGAAAACTTTCCTGCGATCACTCAATCCGAAACAAACTGGATTTAACGATGCGCAAAAAGCACAGTATTGTGGCATGATCGATCAGTACATTGATCATATGTACGCAGTTACAGAGAAGTATCGTGGAGATTTACCGCTATCTTATGCTCGTTTGACCAAACAGGATTTGATTCAACAAGTATTGGCATCGAAGGAGATGCAACTGGTAAAAGCCTACAATATTGAGTGTACGTTTAATTAAGTTTTTCTATTAACTCAATTTGGCTTTGATTTTGGAAGAGACTTGTGCAGGATCGGCACGCCCGGCTATGATCGGACGTAGAGAATTCATCACCTTACCCATATCTTTCATGCTAGTAGCACCTTGAGCAGCAATCGTTTGCTCAATGAGAGAGTCAAGCGCTTCCTCAGTCATAGCTTCTGGTAGAAATTGAGAAATAACCTCAATCTCGGCTTGCTCTTTACTAGCTAAATCATCACGACCAGCGCCTTCAAAGGCTTTGATCGATTCTTTACGCTGTTTAATTTGCTTTTCAATGACCGCAAGAACTTGCGCGTCGTCAAGCTCTTTGCGCTCATCGACTTCGATTTGCTTAATTGCTGCCTGAAGACCACGAATCACCATTACTGTTGCCATTTCTTTGGCACGCATTGAAGTTTTTAATACGTCAGTAATCTGGTCTTTTAAAGTCATCGTCGTCATCTTTTTAGGCAGTCAATCACAAATTAATTAGTAAAGGCGAGTAGTGCGAACAGATTCACGCGCCAATTTCTTTTGGTAGCGTTTAACAGCAGCAGCTTTTTTGCGTTTACGTTCTTGAGTCGGTTTTTCGTAGAACTCGCGCTTACGAACGTCAGCCAAAACACCCGCTTTCTCGCATGAACGCTTGAAACGACGGATTGCTACGTCAACTGGCTCGCCTTCTTTCAACTTAACTTGTGGCATGTAAAATCCTCTAGATTATGGATAACATCTAACGCACGATTGCACTAGATGACAAGTGAAGGTCAGTATTTTACTCATTTACAACTGATATCACAAGTCTATAATAGCGATGACACAATTTTTGTAGCATGTAATAGGCGGTTAAATGATTGTTTTGGGTCTTGAAACATCGTGTGATGAAACGGGTCTGGCGCTTTATGATAGCGAACGAGGGCTACTCGGACAGGTCCTCTACAGTCAGATTAAACTTCATGCAGAATATGGTGGTGTGGTGCCTGAGCTGGCATCACGCGATCATGTCAGAAAAATGATTCCACTTCTGGATCAGCTTTTAAATGACAGCCAAATTAAAAAATCACAAATTGATGCAGTGGCCTACACCCGTGGTCCGGGCCTGATGGGCGCACTCATGACTGGCGCCTTATTTGGTCGTAGTTTGGCATTTGCTTTAAATAAGCCGGCAATTGGCGTGCACCATATGGAAGGTCATATGCTTGCACCGCTGCTTTCTGCAACACCGCCCGAATTTCCTTTTGTTGCGCTGTTGGTCTCTGGCGGCCATACCCAGTTGATGGCGGCCTATGATATTGGCAAATATGAATTACTGGGTGAGTCTATTGATGATGCAGCAGGTGAGGCCTTTGATAAAGTTGCGAAAATGATGGGGTTGCCTTACCCAGGCGGGCCAAATATTGCCAAACTGGCTTTACAAGGCAATCCCGAAGCATTTGAGTTTCCGCGTCCAATGTTACATCAAGGACTAGATTTTTCTTTTAGCGGTCTGAAAACAGCGGTTTCGGTGCAATTGAAAAAATTAGGAGAAGAACAACGCGATGCCGATATTGCGGCGTCTTTTCAAGAAGCGATTGTTGATACATTAGTAAAAAAATCTGTTAAGGCACTTAAGCAAACCGGCTTAAAACGCTTGGTAATTGCGGGTGGTGTGAGTGCCAATGTGCGTTTGCGGGAACGTTTAGAGCATTCGTTAGCTAAAATTAAAGCACAGGTCTATTACGCAGAACCTGCACTCTGTACCGACAACGGCGCCATGATTGCGTTTGCAGGTTATCAGCGTTTGAAATGTGGTCAGCATGACAATCTTGTCGTGACCACAACACCGCGTTGGCCCATGACCGAGTTGTCTCATCCAGCGCAAACCAATCACTGATCCTGACCATGTTGTAAAAAGGCATCTTTATCAAGATGCCTTTTTTATTGTATAGCAGGAATATCCTAGGTTTTTGGCATAAATTCACCGCCGTACTGCTCATTGAATGATTTCTGATCTAAATTTTGTGGATCCATTATATCGATATGCGCCATCATGCCATGACCATGGCTTACAGAATTGAGCTGTTGTGCTTTAAATTTAAAGCCTGCGATGTAGCCTTGGCCATAGCCTGTGTAAGGCAGGGAGTTGAGTTGAGCATAGACACAAAGCCGCACATCACCATTATTGTCATAAACAGTCCATTCGAATTGCTCAGCGACTAAGGTGTCGTGTCCGTTGGGGGATTGCATAGGAGACGGTTGATACTGAATGACAGAAAAAATAACATCATCATAGACCTCGCATAAACCACCGCTATGCCGTATCAATACCGTATTGCAAAGCGGCTTGCCTGCTAAATCCATGCGATAAAAAATCACTTGTGTCTGCGCATCTAAATTAAGCATATGCTGCGTAACAAAATAGACGGGCAAGCTGCCGATAAGCTCTCGTGCATAACTCTTGGGTGTAGATGCAAGCGCACTTCGCACAAAATCAAAAGTGCCTGTTCCTTGCACCTCATCATGTTTTGAATTGGTCTGTATATAACCGCTATAACGTGTCATACAATTTAAATGATCGTAGAGCCAAGATTTAGCTAACCAAGATACAGGGCTGCATAGCGAAACCTCAATTTCATAGCGAAGCGATGAAGATTCACCTTTAATTTTAAAGGTGGGAGAGTTGCCCTCAATCAATAGCTGTTGTCCCAAAAGTAATTTATCTGTGCTCGAGATTACATCAGCCTTATGAAATGAATCGCTGGAGTTGATTGTGCTATCCAATAAATGACAGTTATAGGCTAGCTGAACATCTGCAATTGGATCTGTGGCAGAGGCCTTATGTGTATCTAGACCATAAAGCCCAGATTCTCCAAAGCTTGCACGTACATTCAGAAATGTTTCAGGCTGAATCAGATTGGGAAAACAAAACTGATATTGGGCGTAATGGTAACGCTCATCATTCAGATAAGGTTGAATAATCGATCTGAGATCTGAATGCGAACTGGATGCTTCTGAAAACTGAAAAATGGGGTAGAGGTGATGTATGGCTTTAGCAAGCCATGCTGTTCTGGCATTCTTATTGGGCGCAGAGAAAATATTCATTGGATTGCCTATCTTCTTATCATGTCTATGGCTATTTTAGAGGCGATAACAAGACAGGCTACAGGGCTATTGATGTCAGTTTCGGGTCATAACAGGACGTAAATTCAGATGAATTGTCTAACAATTTTGGTGAAGTTGCTGCGATCCGATCCAGTGCTTGGAAAACTGATACGCTGCTCGGCCTGAACGTTGTCCGCGTGACTGACTCCAGCGTAAGCTTTCGGCACGAACTGATTCATCAAATGCAAGACCTGCTTGTGCAATGTAGTGCTCGACAATTTCAAGGTACAAGTTTTGATCCATCGGATAAAAAGAAAGCCATAAACCAAAGCGATCTGAGAGTGAAATTTTTTCTTCGATGGCTTCTTGAGGGTGTAATTCTTTGTACTGAGGAACATCAACTTTAGTGACCGGTGTATTTTCATGCATAAACTCAGGCAGTAAATGACGACGGTTACTGGTGGCATAGATGATAAAATTGTTTGACCCAGACTGAAGTGAGCCATCTAATACACTCTTCAGGCTGCGATAATTTTCATCTTCAGCGTTAAATGCTAAATCGTCGCAATAGACAATAAATTTTTCTGGTCGCTCGGCAATGATTTTTTGAATAAGCGGAAGATCGCTTAAATCATCACGCTCAATTTCAATCAGGCGTAAACCCTCAGCCATATATTCGGTTAAAAGCGCGCGCACAATTGAAGATTTTCCCGTGCCTCGTGAGCCCGTGAGCAAAATATCGTTTGCTGGAAAGCCGTGCAGAAATTGTAAGGTATTTTGTACGATTTTTTTCTTTTGAGCTTCAATACCTTTTAAGTCATCGAGTCGAAATGTCTTGGGCGTATAGATCGGCTTTAACTGTCGATCTTGCCATTTAAATGCGGGCGCCGAAAAATCGGGTGCTTGAGGTAGCTCAGGTAAAGTCTGCTGTAACTGATTTAAAACACGAGATAAGGTCTCAATCAGATGATCGGGTAAATCGAAACTTGCCATAGTAGAGGTCGATATGTATCAAACAGAATAGCTCAAAGAGTATATCGACTTGCGTGGCTTTTAAAGGGTTGATTGTGAATCAATTGATCACAAGAACATTTTCGCAATTGATCAAATCCGATTGCTGTAGCATAGTTTTGAAACCACTCATCCTATAGGACATGGTATGTTCGCTATGAAAAAAACGGATATGAATCCCTATCAGGCATATCGTATCAAGAAATTAAAATATCAATTAAAAAATGCTGAAACCTATTCGGAGTGGAAGTCGATTGCCTTGCAACTCGACGAAGAAACAGGATCGCAAGAGTGGAAATTTGATAACAGCTCGCCTTATTTCGATGCGGAACTGATCTCGTATCGGTTGAATTTACTACGTAAATTTAGGTTGCAACAACATGTGTTAGATACGGTTTATTTGCTACAAGAAGGATTAACACATGACATTGCCAATATTGGACACCCGATGCTGTTTGCCTCGACTTACGTAGGCACCAAACAAATTATTGAAGATTATATTGAAGAAGTGTCTGCGTCACTGGCGTTTGTCGCAGGCAGTCAATGCCAGACGCTTACCCATGCAGAAAAAATCCGTTTTTTTAAAAATTGTCAAAAAACCTATGGGCAGCCGGCACTGATGTTCTCAGGTGGTGCGACATTGGGCTTATTTCATAGTGGTGTATGTAAGGCACTGATGGAACAGGACTTAATGCCGAAAGTGCTATCGGGTTCGAGCGCAGGTGCCATTATGGCCGGTATGCTTGGAACATCGAGCCCATCGGAGTTTCAGCGCATTTTGGCCGGCGAGACTTTTTTTAGTGAGGCTTTTCGCTTTCGGGATACAAAAGATTTGCTTAAAGGCAATGGTGGGCTTGCAGATGTCAAATACCTTAAAACTTTTCTGATTGAAAACTTGGGAGACCTGACCTTTTCTGAGGCTTTAGAAAAATCAGGCTTGCATATTAATGTAGCGGTTGCGCCGTATGATGGCTCTCAAAATGCCCGCATTATGAATGCTTACACGGCACCAAATCTGCTGGTCTGGAGTGCTGTGCTGGCCTCATGTGCTGTTCCGGTGCTCTTTCCGGCAGTTCGCCTGACCAGTAAAAACCGTGATGGTGAGCATACGCCCTACATGGCCAATACCAGATGGGTGGATGGCAGCGTAAGAAGTGATTTCCCGCAAGAAAAAATGTCGCGTCTTTATAATTTGAATTACACCATTGCCAGTCAGGTTAATCCGCATGTGGTGCCGTTTATGCAAAGCGACATTTCTCGCTATCGAAAGGATATTTTAAGCTGGCCTCAGCGAATTCTTCGTCGCCAAGGAAAAGTCATATCGCTGGGAATTATGGATTTTACTCGCGAGCGCTTAGGCACAGTAGCACCGGTACGCCGCTTGCTTGATCATGGCTATGGAATCGTGGGGCAGCGATATTATGGTGATGTGAATATTATTGCACCGTTCAATCTGCGCCAGTACAAATATATGCTGCAAAATCCACGCCCACATCTGTTTAAGCTACTTCAGCAGCAAGGAGAGCGTGCAACATGGCCCAAACTTTCTGCTATTGAGACTTATGCCCGAATTGGTAAAACCATTCAGCACTGTATTGAAGTGCTTGAATATCAAAAGGGAAGTGCGACTCAGCGTAAGCCACTCAGCGCATAACCGATGTTTAACGATCATGAGCTGATATTACACACGCATAGTCATCGTTTTGCGTTAGGGCGCCGTTTATATCAATTTCGTGCAGGAGGACAGCAATACTGGCTCAAAGCACAAATTGCAGAGCGTCATGCTGAGACAGAAGCAGGCTTTCACAATGAGCTTGGATTTTATCAATGGGCCAGTAACCGTATAAGCCATATTCTGCCAGCGCGAATTGAGACATTAGGCATGCTTGGTCAAGAGCGAACCACTGGAGATATTCTGATTTTACCGCATGCAAGTTCAATGTTTGCTGTAAGCGTGCATGAACTTTCATTTGACATCGTGGTAAAGCGGATTGAGCAGTTGCTCGATTGCTTGCATGACTATGAACAATCTGGCTGCATTCATGGCGATCTAAAGCCAGATCACTGTGTAATATTCAATAATCGCGTTTGCTTGATCGATTTTGAGCAAAGTGATTCTGCCTCCATGCATCCACCACCAGGTATAACGGCAACCCCGCGCTATATGGCACCTGAGTTGTTTCATGGGGCACAAAAGAGTATCGCTAGTGATTTATATGCACTGGGAGTGATGCTTTATGAGTGGTTGAATCACACCCGATTAACTGCAAAAAGTTATCGAGAGTGGGCATATTTGCATTGTCAAACATTCGATTTACAGCTAGTACATGAATATTCAGGGCTTTATCCTTTACTTGATGGACTTTTAAAAAAACAGTTTTCACAGCGATTTACATCGGTAAGTGAAGCAAAATATACATTTGATCAGCTAAAATTGACGATATAATAAACATAAGCCTTTGATTTGATTTTTATTTAATCAACCGGTTGTTTTTTTGAAAAAAAGACTTGTCATCATGAAACCTTATCGATAATATACACAGCCATCGGGGGGCGTGGCGAAATTGGTAGACGCACTGGATTTAGGTTCCAG
>NZ_JVOR01000039.1:0-8725 GCF_001054715.1 Acinetobacter sp. 243_ASPC
TATCACTTATAAGTGTTGTTCAAATTTCCTGATCCACCTCTATACACATCCAAGTATTGAAAAAAGAATACAAGCGCTGCAGACAGGAATCCATTCGCCTGTTTAGTACAAGCAAATTTATAACGTATGAATGTTTTTAAAAACTCACCTACTGGAACATCTAATGAAAAAATTACTTTTGATCCCTTTACTCGGGATATCCGCCTATGCCAATGCAGTGCCTAACTTTTGGTCTTACGAGTTTTCACATGGGTTTGATGATTTCATCATTGAGAATCCAAAAAAACAAAGTTTGTATATTCATTGCAATAGTACCGCGACAGAAGAAGATGATCATTCAGTGACATTTATGGCTGGTCGTAAAAGTTACTCTTCGACTGATCAAGGACAGTTATCTTTGCTGCTTAATTCTAACGTGCAAGTTGATATTCCCAGTGAAACAGTTTCATATCGCAACTCATTAGCTTGGGATAAATTTAGACAGCAACTTGCCAAAGCTAAGCGAATAGAGGTGTTTTTTAATAATAAAAAGCTCGGCGAATTTAGTGTCAATCCGAACAGCAACAAAAATATCAAGTCAATTTCAAAAGATTCCTGTGAACCGATGATCTATCACAGCGTTTCTTAAGTTTGTTCCCCTTATACACAGTATCTAGCTGTGCAACTTCTCAGAGAAAATTATGTTAGTAACACTCGCAGCCCTGTTATTGGGGCTGGCAGTAATCGCTTTAATTCTTGGTCTTATACAGCCGAAATGGGTCTTGATTGGTAATGGTCACAAAACCAGAGCTAAAGTCCTTTTGATATATAGCTTGGTTTTTGTGATTGGAATTATTCTGAATGTGATCGCCTTACCGAGTTCTTTTGAAGCGGGTAAAAAGGCATTGAGTGATAAAAATTACGAGTATGCCATCATCAAACTCGAAAGTATTCCATCAGATGATAAGCATTACAGTGAAGCACAGGCTTTATTAAAGCAAGCTCATCTATTGCTCTGGCCATCTAAATTGGAAGCTGCCAAAAAAGCCAACACTGAGCACCAGTATGCTCGAGTCATTCAGCTTTTAACCGACTATCCTAAGAAAGAGGAAGGTTATACAGAAGCTTCGCAACTCATCGCGGCGGCCAATGCAGAGTTAGAGGAACAGCAAAAGCAAAAAAATGCGGAAGCTGCTGCCAAAGAAGCGGATGCAGCATATGCTAAAGCAGAGGAAGAACGAAAAAAAGCATTGTCTGACTATCCAGAATGCGATAGCAAAAACGCTACTGAGGCTGTAACCAGTGCTTTGGCTGATGCACCTTTAGGCCGAGTGCATGGGTATGCATTAATTAAAATCAAAAATGCTGCTGAATTGAGTGCATCTCCAGCCGAGCGCAAATGCCAAGGTATCGCATTTATGAATGATGGTAATAGCTATCCTATTATGTTCAGTTTTGCACGAGATGGAGAAGATATTATGGTTCAGGCTCAAGTCATCGGTCTGTAGTCGGCAGTACTTTTAAACTCAAACAACGTCAAATTTTTACATATCCCCATAACCAGTTATTGGTTATGGGTTTTTTACATTCAAAACTGCAAGGAACTTCATCATGAGTCAAATTCAACCACAATCTCGTATCTTTGATAAGGTAGGTTATGATCTTCTACACACAGCAACCTGCCCAAAACTGTCCGAAAGATCTAAAGCGAGTTTACATTACCAAATTTGGTATCAACCAGATCAAGATCATTATGCAATCAGTCTGAGTAAAAATGATTCAGCCGGTGGCTTTAGTACTGAGCTTATTCGAGTAACGGATATTCTTACATTACTAGCTGAACTACAAAAGTCGAATCAGCCATTTCATGCCACGGTTTTTAAACCACTATACATAGGAAAATCAGTAAATAATCACTGCTTTTTAGCAGCTGTATTGGTTGATCAGAACGTAATTCAGCTCCATCCACAAACAACTCGCTTGCTTGAAGTCAGCTCTGAATTCGAATTCTGGCCAATCAGCTTGAAAGGCTACCAAAATCATTCAAATGATCAAATCTCGGAGACTGAGTCGGTAACACTTAAGAAGCCCCCTTATACCCCCAAAAAACGTGAAAAAACAGGGGCTATTGATTCTGATTCGGAGCTGAACAATGAAAATCATCCAAAAATTAGCTGATTTGGTCGTTCTGGACGATGTAACTCCCCTACACTCATTAATCAAACTTTCTATAAGTTCCATCATCCAAAGTTTAGAACAGCAATACGAAACAGCTTATGAAGCCACCCTATACGGGTGGTTTTTAGTTTGTGAGTCTGTGAATGATTTGACTGATCCATTAGCTGAATTAAGTTTTTCTGTTTGTGAAAAAATAAATAATGGCGAAGTTGAATTTGTTGAACAGCAAGCTGACTGGTATGAGGTGTATATCACTATAAATGATACTGAAGGTGTATTGGTGTATGTTCCAAAGTATTTACTGAGTGCGAATCAACTGAGTACATTATGTGCCATTAGCAACAACTTCTAACCCTATGCTGACACCAGACAATTAATCTGCGTATAAATGATAATCAAGCATCCTAGCTTTGCTTGAAGCAGAGCTAGAGTGATGAATCATTTAGAAATGAATCAAACTTGCTCTAATACTAGAGCAACTTCATTAACTATCATCAAATCAATAATGCGACTAAGACCTTAGAAGAGACCCTAGTATTTGATCTGTTCTCGGTCCTCTTTTCATCCTAGTAAGGTAATAGTACGGTGATCAGTTTTTCTGATTAGCAGTTACACGTTCTAGCAGTCCTGTGGGCTGTGGTTTGGATTTGGCAGAGAAAAATAGCCTGTTTTTTTTGAATTTGACTTACAAAGTATGAATTTTAAATTTTGAGGTGCGGTTTCAAGATATTCATCACAGTAACGATTAAAAGTCTTTCTTGATATCTTAATTTTAGCAGTTTTATATTTTTCAAACTCAGACAAGGAAAAAAATATTTTTTTACTCGTCAAATCATCTTCAATTTTTCTAGTATTCATATATTCTTTTATAAATCTCGAAAATGAATTTTCATTTTCAATATATTCACACAAAGAATCATATAGTTCAGTTGAGTTATTAAATTCCTTTTTACTTAATACCAAATCCATAAAGTTATTAAATATTGGAGTGGAAATTATTCTTTTTGGTCTCTTATCTTCAATCATATTAATTGGCAAGCCGGAATTAATATCATAATTTTTCTCAATAAAATCATAAAATCCATCCTTATTAATATGCAAGTATTTTTCCAAATAAAATACATGGTAATCGTTTTTAAAAAATTCAAGAATTTTATATAACCTTTTATCGTAATCACAAGTATGAAGGGGCTTATAAAATACCTTTTGAAGCAATGATATTTTACTTATAAAACCAAATTCATTATTGCTATTTTTATTAACGTTATTATGAGTCAAATTTATAAGAATATCTAAATTTTGATTCATCATTTTATTTTCAAACTTGGTAAGTTTCATTAGTCACCCAAACGTACTAGAAATTAATCTTATTAGACAGTATAGGGGAATTTTTTATGTTCTTGTAGCATAGATTCTATCAAGTGATGAACAACAAATCTTGATTTTGAAAACTCAACCTATTGGAAGACTGTAAAGATGTATCTAAATAATTTCGTACTTAAAAGTTTTGACATAACATTTATAGGTGAAGGGATACTCTACTACACAAGTAACAATGTTATTAAGGTTAAAGACAATCAACTATATATTGAAATACATGTTGATTTTTGTTCAGGCTCGACTGAATGCACTCTTTTAATTCCTTTTAAAAAAATTCTTAAATTTTATTCAAAGTTTCGCATGGATCAATACATTAAATTTGATCACTTTGACAGCTTTGTCGAAAATTTATTTAGGAAGCATGTTGTTTTATATACATTAAGAGAACCTGATGTTGAGCTTTATATGGACTTTATTATTCATGTCATGGCGTTGTCTTTTATACAGCTATCCTTAAAGCTTAATATGATTGTTGAAGTTGAAAGTGAAACAACTTTTCGTAAAGAGTTTCAATCATCTAGCTATCCTAACTCTATTAAGTCATACGATTGGGTGGAGGAAGAAAGACTGTTAGATAGCGATATACTAAACGGCGATCAATTAGACGACTTTCTCATAGAGGTTTAAAAATAGCTACAAGTATCACTATAACTTATGTTTACTTAATATATGAGCCCTCTGACTATAATACATGACCAGAGGGTTTGTAATAGGTTTAAATATAAGAATATATATTTATTTTGACAAATAATTATTGAGGTTTCTATGTCAAAAAATATACTAGCTTGGAAAGAATTTGTACATGGTAAAGAGTATGATGCAAGTCTATTGGATCAAAGTTTCCAAGGATCTGGGCTTAAGTTTGTAACATCAACAAAGGGGGTTCGATTTCTGGCAAGATTTGTTTTTCAAAGTAAGAAAGTTTCCAAAAGTCTTGGATCATTCACTTATGATCAAGTACTTGAACAACTGGATATATTGCGGCTTGAACTTGCTGGATTTCGAAAAGCAATTGCCGAGAATCAGCATCCATTTGAGGTGATAACACCTGCGCAGAAATTGACACTGTCAAACTTCGCACGCAATATTTACCTACCCAATGCCAAAAGTCGAAAAAAGTCTTATCAAGATGATGAGTCGCGATTACGCATTCATATATTGCCCATTATTGGACATTTAACTTGGAATGAAATTAACACAGGGACATTAAGTCAACTTTTAAGTGATCTCAAGCACAAAAAAGAACTTAGTAATGCCACGTTAAATCGGATTCGGGCACTTCTTTCCGCGTTGTTTAATATGGCAATCGATTATGAATTTATTGATGCAAACCCAGCCTCACGTGTAAAAAAGTTCAATGAAAACAACCAAAAAGAGCGATATCTTAATGATGATGAATTAAAAGCATTATTACAGGTACTCACTCGCCCAACTGATTATGGTATCGATAATCTTGTGATTGTAGCTATCGTTAAGTTTTTACTTCTTACAGGTGTTCGTAAGCGTGAAGCTTTGGATTTGAAGTGGTGTGATGTCGACACGAATACAGGCGCTTGGTTACTTGGGGAAAATAAGTCAGGTAAAGCACGACGCATTCAATTGAATCAAGATGCTTTAAACATTATCAGAAAAATGTCTAGGCAATCAGCCTATATCTTTGCGAATCCCGTAACAGGTATTCCATTTAACGATATTCGCAAAACCTACGACAAAATTATGCTAGCAGCAAAAATTGACAATATGCGTATACATGATTTACGTCATAATTTTGCCAGTTTAGCTGTAAATAGTGGTCAAAGTCTTTACGTGGTTCAGCATTTGCTTGGCCATGCATCACCACAAACTACACAGCGTTATGCTCACTTGCAAACCGATACTCTACTCGCTGCTTCTGAGCAAGTTGCTCACATCATCAAAAACGCACAAGCCTCTTAATTTTCAAAATTATTTATCAATTTTTCATGGGAATGCTTTTCGGCATTCTCAAAGGACCCTTTTTTTGTGAAAACTCAAGATATCAAATTGGCAAATGGCCAATATTTAGATTTTACCGAATTACCATTTGAAAAAAATCAGTACTGTCTTATTACCGCTGGTACTGGTATGGGTAAAACGACAGTCGTAATGGAGCAACTACCCAACCATTTTGATTTGGTGCTCTTTTTATTACCATCAACCCTTAAAGTGTCTGAACTTGAGATGGACTACAACAAAACCAAAAAAAATGAAGCATCTAAGTATTTATTTTTTTACGACAACAAGCAACCGAAAGAGGATGCCTTTAAAAAGTTTAAAGGTGTCGTTGTATGCACGTATGATAAGTTCGACAAAGTAAACCATTTGATGACACCTATGCAAAAATCAAAGTGTATCTTAGTGGTGGATGAGGTACATAAGGTTTATAACACTGGTGGTTTCAGGGACACTGCACTTTTACCGATCGTTATCGAACTTCAAAAAAGAAGCTATCCATCTGTTCTATTCTTAACTGCGACCTTCACTTTTGAACGGTGGGAAGTGCTAAAAATCAGTTTAGACAATCACATTGCTTACAAGAAACTAGGTCGACCTGCACAACCTATAGAAGTCATCAATCTTGAGAAAGGCGATCAGTATACATTTATTACGATGATTGAAAAAAGGCTTGAAGATGCCAGAAAATTGAATCAACCGGGTAAACCATGCAAGAAGATTTTAATACGACTGAATAACCGAAAAAAATGCGAGTTAGTTGCTGCTTATTTTGAAAAGGAATATCAAGCTAAGTGCTTGATCGTTCATAGTCGAAATAAAAATGACAGTTCAGTGAATGCTATTTTTGATAAACAGCTGATTACGATGAATGTCGAGCTGGTGTTTAGTACTTCTATTCTGGACGAAGGTATTAATCTAAATAACGGTCAAAATGAAATTGACTCTATCTATGTGATCGGTAAAACTGCACATCCAGAAGAATTGGTTCAGTATCTTGGTCGTTTGCGCAATGCAGTTGCTCCCTGCTTTATTGTTATTCATACATCATTAGCTACGAATCATATGATGGATGTAAAAAAATTCCATCAAACGAAACAGGCTCGTTTGAAGAAGATTACAGATCAAATGAGTAAAATTGCTGGAATCATACAAGATGTAAGTGCCGATTTAGATTTCTTTTCTGGACCTGATAGACCCAAGTTAAGAACATTCGAACGTGTAGCCAAGTTGAATGAAACATTTCTGAGTTGGTGTGATGCTAAGCTATTTGGACAATATTCAGGAAAAGTCGTACAGAATTTTCCAAGTCTGGCTGCTCTTAGTTATCTTTTAGATTCTTCTGCAAGCTACGAGGATTTTCATTATTTCAGTCTCAGGGTAAAGCAATTATTGCCTAAAGCTCAGCTACGTTTATCGAAAGATAGCCATTTACAGACTCCTGCATATATTATGGAGTTTGTAAAAGAAATGAATGAAGTGACCAAAGAACAGTTTAGTTCTAGCATAGATGATGGCATGTTTATTTTTTTGGAGGGTTTAGATCAGGAGTATCTTGCTCATTTTTTCAACTCAAAGGAGTCTATCGATGAATGTGACTTCACTGAAGATGATCCTCCTTATAATCAATTATCGATGAAGAAAAAAATCATCACAGGTGGGCTGTGCAGTGATGATGAAATTGAAGATGATTTCCCAGAGAAGAAGGTTTTGGGCTTTCGAGAAAAGCTATCGAAATCTAAAGCGGCTATTAACACACAGATGCAATCACCTGAATCCGAGGAAAAGACTGTTCTGCCCGAAAGTATTCAGAAGTATAGGGAAAAATTTAAAAATAAGCATCGAACTAAGAAAGTGATAGCACCTTTAGCAGATGATTCAGATTTTGATCAATTTTACCCTAATCAGGCAAGTTCCTCTTTGTATCCTGAGGATGGACAGATTGATTTAGCTACTGAAAACAATCCAAACATTTCTCTACCGAAATACAACTCCTCTCAACCTATTTCAGACATTGAATGTTTAGCGAATGCATTTTCAGAAAAAAGTAAAAATGACGGTGAATTCATTAATAATCTGGTTAAGCGACGTAATGTGAAACATCATGCAGCTTGTGTTGAAGTGTTGCACGTTATCATTCAACTCGCAAAAGTTGTAACTAACTTAAGTGATATAAAGGATATTTTGGCTGAAGGAAATTATCAGAAGGTCATTCAGCTTGGTAAAAGCTATCAGGATAATACGGTTAGTCGCAATATTCTAAGACACCTAAAACAGCATTATTCAAAAAAAATTATCGCTGGGGATTTTCGAGTAGACGCTAATCTTGCAATTAAGTTAATGGCATCAGCGATTGACCGTTTGAAATCTAAAGAAAATCTACCTATGACGACGATTATTAAGATGAATATGCTTAACGGTATTAAGTATGATGCTAAAACAGATACTTATTTAATCGAAGCCAGCAAAGCATTCAACTTTATCAAGGCTAATTTTGACGTAGAGGATAAAAACGCTAAAAAACCAGATAAGCGTTACCTTAAAGTTAATCGATTGATTTATGGAAATTATTCGTTTAAAGCTTTGCAATTGGAGCCTTTTAAACTATTGCCAGAAAATAAGCCAACGGAGGTCAAAATTCGAAATGCTTTTTACGATAGTATTTCAGGAAATCATTTAAGAACTGAACCAAAGCCAAAAAATGAAGACCGTCATAAAATAATGCTGCTTTCTCTTACAGAATCGGATTAGGCTAATGCTTGCTGCCAAATTGATTATCTGAACTAGATCTTTCCTTATCATTCTCTTAATTCACTTGCATTCTCTGTTTTCGCTTAGCATTTGTTGTTGCAAAGCATGCTGTAACATACAATGCAAGTGAAGACGAGATGTGCAAATGCATAGGTGGAAAAAGTAGTCAGATCGACAATGATGGGATTTTTGTTAGTTAGCATCATCTACTGGAAAAGTATAAGGTGGAGTTTGGTTATGATAGAAAAATTTATCGTTATTGGAGTTAATTACTAGCTATGTGATTTGACTGAAGCTGTCTGATATAGCAAACGAATGAATAGAGCCATAAGCTTTCTTATGCTTACAAGTTTTGGATAGGAGAAGTATACGCGAATCCTGATAATTACCTATGTCATGATGTATTTTGAAGTGAAGTCATTTGATCATCGCACCATATTTTATTCTTTACGGTCTGACTTCATGC
>NZ_JVOR01000040.1:0-89999 GCF_001054715.1 Acinetobacter sp. 243_ASPC
GGGACCTGCGGATTAACAGTCCGTCGCTCTACCGACTGAGCTATTGGAGAATCTGATGCGCATTTTATGCAGAAGCTTTTACTTGGTCAAGCAAATGTTTAAAAATATCTATCTATTTGATTTAATTATAATCAAAACATGAACTTGTGTTGGATAATTACACATTTTTGCTTAAAAAATAAAAAAGCTGCTCTAATGAGAGCAGCTTTTTTTGAAAAATAGAGAACTTATTTTTCAACGCCAGCAGGTTGGCCAGCAAGTTTCGCGTTTGCATAATCCCAGTTCACAAGGCTTTCAAGGAAAGTCGAGATGTACTTAGGACGCGCGTTACGGTAGTCGATGTAGTAAGCATGTTCCCATACGTCAATGGTCAATACAGCAATTTGACCGTGTGCAAGCGGAGTGTCTGCATTTGAAGTTTTAGTAATTGAAAGTTTACCATTGATTTCGTCAGCCACTAACCACGCCCAACCTGAACCAAATTGAGTGGTTGCAGCAGTGGTGAATTCTTCCGCAAATTTTTCGTATGAACCAAATGCTTCATCAATTTTTGCAGCAAGTGCGCCTGTTGGTTTACCACCGCCATTTGGAGCAATCGAGTTCCAGTAAAAAGTGTGGTTCCATACTTGTGCAGCATTGTTGAAAATACCTGCTTTAGATGAATCGCCTGCACTTGCTTTAATAATGTCTTCAAGTTCCTGACCTTCAAGATCTGTGCCTTTGATCAGGTTGTTCAGGTTAGTCACATAAGTCTGGTGGTGCTTATCGTGATGGTATTCTAAAGTTTCTTTAGAAATATGTGGTTCAAGTGCATCATAAGCATAAGGTAAAGCAGGTAAAGTAATGGTTGTCATGTCTAATTTCCTTGCGTTCGCTGGGTATTTGAGACTGTTATCGTATCTCGATTTTATAGCACACAAATGCTAAAAAAAGCTTACAGCCCCTTCATTTAGGTGGCTCTAGTGTAAATCATTCTATGTGCAAAAGGTCATCAATTAAAATAACAATACACAATAAAGCTCGAATTAATACGTATAAGGCCTACATCTCGTTTATACGTCCTAAATCGGATTATTCAACTCAAAATAGGTGTATTTGAGCGAAAAATGCTCGCTTAGTGCTTTGCCTAGACGCTGAACACCGTAGCGTTCTGTTGCGTGGTGCCCGCAGGCAAAATAATGTACGTTTAATTCTTGTGCTTCATAAAATGTTCGTTCGCTCACTTCGCCTGAAATATAAGCATCACAGCCTTGTGCTGCTGCTTTGGCAATAAAGTCCTGCGCACCTCCGGTACAAAATCCAATTTTTTGTATCGATTTAACCTGTGCTGGTAAGTGAATAATATTAAAATCAAACGTATCTTGCAGTTTGGCTTTAAATGTTTCAGGTGAGACAGCCTGCGTTAAATAACCGATATTGCCTATTGGAAATTTTTCGTTTGGATCGAGCGCTTCAATGCGTTCAAGTTCGAGTAGGTCTGCAATTGCAGCGTTATTGCCCAGTGTTGGGTGTGCATCGAGTGGCAAGTGATAAGCAAGTAGGGAAATATTGTTTTGAATGAGTTTTTTAATTCGATGACCGCGCATACCAGTAATCGGGTAGGGTTCGCCTTTCCAGAAATAACCATGATGAACCAGCAATACATCGGCCTGCATGGCAATTGCAGCGTCAATTGCCGCTTCTGAGGCAGTAACTGCGCACAGCACATGCTTTACTTCGGATGTACCTTCAATTTGCAAACCATTCGGTGCGTAGTCTTTGAATTGAGCGGAACTTAATGTTTGATCGCACCAGCTGACGATTTCATTTAACTGGGTCATGAATCAACCTTTTTTACATCTATATGATTAAAGATCTTATTACAGCATGCATTTGAATGTAACTAAAGCTAGACAAATCTTTTGATGTGTTCTGAGCTCGTGAGTAAGTTATGCTTTAAAATAGCCAAAAATATAGTTGCTTCAATACATTAAAAACTTTTTGAGGATATATTCGTGCGTCAGACGTTCAAATGGTTGCCCTGGGTATTACTCGTCATTGTCACTTTAAGCTTTCTCGCTTGGCAAAAATTCCAGCAACCGAAGCCGCCAATTGCGGCAGACGGCGTTCAAATGCCAGCAGAAAAAGTTGAGTCTTTAGTCGATACATCAAGATCGGGTGGGGTGGTGTCATATAATGCTGCCGTTAAAGTGGCAGCTCCTGCGGTGGTTAATATCTTTACCACGCAAAAAGTCAAACAGCTTAACCATCCTTTACTTAACGATCCTGTTTTTCGGGAGTTTTTTGGTAATCAATTACCGAATCAAACAGAACAGAAAAATGAAAACAGTCTGGGCTCAGGTGTGATTGTTCGTGCAGATGGGTATATTCTGACCAATAATCACGTGATTGCTCAAGCTGACCAGATTGTGGTCGCACTCTATGACGGACGACGTGCCGAAGCAAAAGTTGTGGGTACAGATCCAGATACCGATTTGGCAGTCATCAAAATTGATCTGGATAAACTACCGGTTTTACCCTTTAAACTCAGCGGAAATGAAGTGGGTGACGTAGTACTCGCAATCGGAAATCCATTTGGTGTAGGGCAAACCGTTACTCAGGGGATTATCTCTGCAACCGGTCGTTCAGATTTAGGCATCAATACCTATGAAGATTTTATTCAAACCGATGCAGCAATCAATCCGGGTAACTCAGGTGGTGCCTTGATTGATGTAGCAGGAAATCTGGTGGGAATTAATACCGCTATTTTCTCGCAAACAGGTGGCTCACTCGGTATTGGTTTCGCTATTCCTGCACGTGTGTGTCAACAGGTATTGAATTCAATTTTAAAAGATGGACGTGTTGTACGCGGCTGGCTCGGCATTAGCTTGGTTGCGCCTACACAAGATGATGTACTCGCGCCAAAACAACCGGGTGTGGTTGTGGCCGATGTTCTTCAAAACGGCCCGGCGGCACAAGCGGGTGTGAAGGTCAATGATAAGATCATTAAGGCGAATGACGAACAGATTAATTCGGTATCGCATCTGATTAACTATGTTGCACTGCAACAACCCGGCAGTAGCATCACGCTCGAGGTTGAACGCAATGGTCAACGTCAAAATCTACAAGTGAAAGTAGGTGAGCGTAAGGTTCAAAACCAGAACTCGCAGTACATTCCATTACCTCAGCGCTAATTAGAAGTAAAAAAAGGAATACATATGTATTCCTTTTTTTTGCCTGTAAAACCGAAGTTATTGAGTAGGCTTTTAATCTGAATTAAACAGTTGATTTGAACTGGCAATTCGCTTAGCAATGTAATGTGTTTGACGAAAACGAATTAAAATAACTTGAGACTGCACTTCAAGTTCACCAAATTCAGGTTCCACCTGTACATAATGGACTTGCCCAAACTCATCTCGAACACGGGCTTGCGCAGAAAAACCAGGTCGGGCATTACCACTGGAGAGCGTAGCCAAGCGCCCGAGCAAAGTACCAAACTGATGATCCACTTGCGGTTTGATCACCTGATCTAGGCAATGAATCATAAAGACGGTAAAGAAAATGGCAATGATCAATGCAGGCAAAATCAGGTAAAACGGAGAGATAAAAAAGTGTTGTTTAGCAAACACAGATAACTGTAAAAAGTAGCCTGCAAAACTGAAGTTGATGAGAAAGAAAACCAAAATCAGCACTTTAGAAAATTTAACATTAAATAGGGGGGAGTGGCTTAACCAACGCGGTAAAAAGCGTTTAAGAAAAATACTTGGTCGAATGCCAATATATATTCCGATGGTTTCGGCCATGCTGAGGATTACCAATGCCATGACACTTAAGTTAAATGGCAAAAAGTAATAGTTGAGTAAAAACTCCACCATGACCGAAGCTCCTTCTTATTCTGCTAAATAAATGCCGCCATCGGAATGCACCTTAATTTCGACTTTGGTTAAAGCCTCTCCAAGGCACGGACCCGAAATACATTCACCTGTTTCGACATTAAACAAGGCGCCGTGTGTCGAACATTGAATATATTCATGATCGTAATCGAGGAACTGGTTTTCCAGAAACTCAAGTTCGACCTGTAAATGCGGGCATATATTTTTATAGGCGTAAAACATACCATCACGTTGTGTGATAAAAATCGTTTCACCCTCGACCTGATCAAAGGCGCGAGCTTCACGTTCAGGAATGTCTTCCGTCATGCAGATCTTTTCCATATATCAAGCACATTCAGTTTGAAAGTTTGTCAAAAGTGTAGCATAAGTTGTGACGTCCAAACGTGGGCCATATTGTGAAACCACTTCACTTGAAATCAGAATAGACAACTGCGCCGCATCTTCAAAAGACATGCCATGATTTAATGCAAATAAGAAGGCACCTGCAAATGCATCACCAGCACCATTGGCATCGATTGCAGTAACACGACGGCCATCGAGATGAAAATGTTGAGATGGTGTCGATACAGTTGCACCTTTTGCACTTTGTGTAATGACAACGGTATGATTTTTGGCCTTTAAAACCTGAAATGCAGCTTCAAGCGTTTCTGTAGCGGTATACATCAGTGCTTCTTGTTCATTACAGAATAATAAATCCACACCATCTGCAATCATTTCATCAAGCCCTTCACGTGCATATTGCACCATTGCTGGATCAGATAACGACAGCGCAACTTTAACGCCATGTGCTTTGGCAGTCTCACGGGCGTGCATGACAGCTTGACGCGCGCTTGGGCTAGTCGATAAATAGCCTTCGATATATAACCACTTCGCGCTTTTTAAAGGCTCAAAGTCAATTTGATCGACTGAAAGTGCGGTGGTAATACCGAGATAGGTATGCATAGTGCGCTCAGTATCTGGGCTAATGAGTACCATGCACGTTCCAGTTACACCTTCCGTGAGAGATTTTTCCGAGGTGACGATATCCGCATCGTTTAATCCTTGGAGGTAAATCGAGCCCAACTCATCATGACCAACGCGACAACCATAAAAAGCCCGTCCACCTAAGGCACTAAATGCCACTGCGGTATTGGCAGCCGAACCGCCACTGGCTTGACCTTTATATTCTTGTGATGCCAAAAGTTTTTCGTAAAGTGCAGCCTGAGTATCACCCTCGGTCAATTGCATGGTGCCTTTTTGCAAACCAACATCAGCTAAAAACTCATCCGACACTTTAAATTCTTGGTCAATAAGCGCGTTTCCAATTGCAAAAAGATCAACTGTTGCCATGGCGTATGTTCACATCTCGATTTAAAAATCCAAATTTTACACGATCATGATCGCAAGCTGTAGTTTATGGCGTGAAATACCTATTCATCGTCTATGAACAACACAAGATCAGCTTAGATGAGGGGAATATTAGATATCCATGCATTCTTGCATCGATATAAACGCAATAAGACTTGATCAGATCGAGAATTTAATAAAAAAGATTCATTTTTTGGAAAAACTTAGTATTTGAGTCGGATTAAAGCTATCAATTTCAGTAAAAACTAAGGCTATAATGGGAACACGTTAGAAATTGAAAATAGTAGGAGATCACATGACTGTAGATGTCACTGGAACCATTAATCAAACTGTCCATCCTGCGTTTCAGTTGGTACGTCAACACCATGTTGAGGCCTTAGATATTTTGGTCTCTGAATATGCTCATAAGGTGACGGGAGCAGTTCATTATCATTTGGCCACCTCTCACGATGAAAATGTATTTCTGGTTGCATTTCGTACGCAACCTATGGATTCCAAAGGTACAGCGCATATCTTAGAGCATACGGCACTGTGTGGATCGGAAAAATTTCCGGTGCGTGATCCATTCTTTTTGATGATTCGCCGTTCACTTAATACCTTTATGAATGCGTTCACGTCAGCAGACTGGACTGCTTATCCATTTGCAACTCAAAATAAAAAAGATTTTCAAAACTTACTTTCTGTCTATCTCGATGCAGCGTTTGCAGCGAATTTGAATCCGCTTGATTTCGCACAAGAAGGAATTCGCGTTGAGCTTGAAAATGACGAACCTGTCTACAAAGGTGTGGTATTCAATGAGATGAAAGGTGCGATGAGTGCACCTTCGGATCAGTTATATCATCAGCTTGCGCATCATTTATTCCCTGAAACAACCTATCATTACAACTCTGGTGGTGATCCTAAAGACATTCCAGATTTGACCTATGACCAGCTGGTGTCATTTTACAAATCGCATTATCACCCGAGTAACGCCGTATTTATGACCTTTGGCAATCAAAGTGCTTATGAGTTACAAGAGCAATTTGAAAAATTGGCACTGGCGAAGTTTCAAAAGGGTACGACATTGTACTCAAAACCTGAAAAGCGTCTTGCAGCGCCTATTCAGGTCAGCGAGCATTATGCGGTCGATAGCGATGATTTATCAGATAAAACCTATCATGTACTGGCGTGGTTACTTCCTGAAGCAAGCGATATCAAACTACGCTTAGGTTTGCGTTTGGTCGAAGGCATTTTACTTGAAAACTCGGCTTCACCACTGCGTCATTATCTTGAGACCTGTGGCTATGCGCAATCGACAGGCCCACTGATGGGTGTCGATGATTCAAACTTTGAAATGACCTTTTACTGTGGTGTTCAGGGTTCAAATCCGGAACACGCAGAAGAGTTTAAAACAGGTGTGCTCAAGATTTTAAGCGATGTGGCTGCTGCACCAATCGATCCGGCTTGGGTCGATGCGATTTTACATCAGATCGAATTACATCAGCGTGAAATCAATGGTGACGGCATGCCGTATGGTTTGAGCTTAATCTTAAATGGATTAAGCAGTGCCATTCATCATAATGACCCGATCCACGTTTGGGATGTCGACAGTGCCATTGAGCAAGTGAAAGAAGAGCTTAAAGATCCGATGTGGCTGTCAAATCTGATTCAG
The DNA here is from genome assembly GCF_001054715.1 of Acinetobacter sp. 243_ASPC. Classification (NCBI taxonomy): domain Bacteria; kingdom Pseudomonadati; phylum Pseudomonadota; class Gammaproteobacteria; order Moraxellales; family Moraxellaceae; genus Acinetobacter; species Acinetobacter sp. 243_ASPC. The sequence continues at coordinate 6,871 of NZ_JVOR01000040.1, forward strand.
ACACATCTTTTAGATAATCCGCATCGAGTTCAAATGACGTTGATACCCGATGCAGAAAAATCGGCCAAAGAACAGGCAGAAGAAAAAGCACGTTTGGCGGCTTTGGGTGAAACTTTGACTGATGCAGATCGTGCTCGAATTCAAGCTGAAACCGAAGCATTAAAACAGCGTCAAGATACTCCTGATAATCTCGATTTACTGCCAAAAGTAGGATTAGAAGATGTACCTGCCGATTTGCATATAGTGCAGGGCCAGTTAAGAGAAATTATTTCCAACCGACATGATTATCCGCTCAATTTGTATCATGCGGGAACCAACGGTCTGTACTATCAACAAGTATTGATTCAAATTCCAGACGCTGTGGTGCAATCGCCGTACTTTAATTTACTGTCTATTTTGATGGGTGAGGTAGGCGCTGGCGATTACGATTATCTTGAGTTGCAACAATTGCAAACCGCTGTCAGCGGTGGCCTAGGCATGGGCGCTTCATTACGTAGTAAAGTCGATGATAAAGGCAAAATCAGTGCATGGTTGACTTTAACCACTAAATCATTGAATGAAAAATATGATGCCATTGAGTTGCTTAAGCTTGCGTTTGAAAAACTGCGCTTTGATGAAAAAGATCGCATTGTTGAGCTGTTACAACAGCGTGCAACGCGCTGGAAATCACGTCTGTCGGGCTCTGGCCATAGCTATGCAATGCAAGTGGCATCACGTAATGCCAGTGCATTAGCGCAACGTGATTATCATAATACGGGCTTGGGTGCACTCAACTGGTTAAGCGATCTGGTCGACCAAATAGAACAGGATGAGCAGGCCTATACCGCCTTGATCGATGCATTAAAGCAGATTCACCTTGCACTTTTGCAAGCCCCAAAACAGTTTTTACTGGTCTGTGAAGAGCAGTTTTCTGAAACGCTGGTCGAGAAAATTCAGGCGGTATGGGATCATCTTGATGTAGACACGCAAGTGGCGCAAGTTGAACAGTTTACGCACTTGAATGATGATCAGGACGAAGCTTGGCTGATTCAAACCAACGTACAGTTCTGTGCAACGTCATACCCAGCGGTTGAGGTTACTCACCCAGATGCAGCACCTTTAATGGTACTTGCAGGTTACTTACGTAATGGTTTCTTGCACAGTGCGATTCGAGAGAAAGGTGGTGCATATGGTGGCGGTGCAAGCTATGACGGTAATGCATGCGCATTTCGTTTTTATAGCTACCGGGACCCACGCCTAACCGAGACCTTTAAAGACTTCGAGGCGAGTATTGAGTGGTTGCTGAATACACCTCAGCAAGCACATCAGTTGGAAGAAGCGATATTGGGGCTGGTCTCGAGTATGGATAAACCAGGCTCACCTGCTGGTGAAGCAATTACGGCTTGCTATGCCTTGCTTCATGGCCGTACACCTGCTTTTAGAAAAACCCTGCGCACACGTTTACTGCATGTCACATTAGAAGATTTGCAACGCGTGGCACGCGAATATCTGATTCAGCAAAAACCAACCAAAGCAGTGGTGGCTCCGGTAGCGAAACGACAGGAACTTGAGCAGCTTGGTTTTACAGTTAAACAAGTGAACTAAAAGAAAAACGGAGAGCGTATATGTCGTTCAATTTTGTTGAACGAACACCGTTACAACTCAGTATGCTGAGCATATTGGGTTGTCTGGGGGTGTCGGCAGCCTATGCAGCAGATGTAAAGAGTACATTTCCACCCAAAGCGGTTGCTTCTACGACAGTTGAAGCATCGCCTAGTCCAGCAAGTGCCAAGGCGTGTGTTGGATTAGATTCAAATGCAGACCGCTTAGCCTGTTATGATGCGCTGTTTAAAACGCCTATCGATACCAATAACATGCTGGCGGCTCAGGCAGCCGCACCTCTGGCTCCAGAAAAAAAGTCAACTCCAGAAACTCTTCCTGAAAAAATTCAGGAAAAGGTTGGGAATGTATTTTCTTTAGATGCCGGTCCGATCGATCCAACGGTTTCTTTGTTGGATAAACGCTGGGAGTTGTCTGAAAAAGCCAAGCTTGGAACGTGGAATATTCGTGGCTACAAACCGGTGTATTTGCTTCCAGTATTTTGGACCAGCAAAAAAAATGAGTTTCCATCAAGCCCTAACCCAAATAACACCGTTACTCAAGATCAAAACTTAAAGTCGCTAGAGTCGAAGTTTCAGTTATCGCTTAAAACCAAAGCGTGGGAAAACATCTTTGGCAATAATGGTGATTTATGGCTTGGCTACACTCAGTCATCACGTTGGCAAGTCTTTAACGGTGAAGAATCGCGTCCTTTTCGTGAAACCAATTACGAACCTGAAGCGAGCTTGATGTTTCGTACCAATTATCGGGTATTTGGTCTAGATGGACGATTGCTTGGTGTCACACTGAATCATCAGTCGAATGGTCGTTCTGATCCATTATCTCGTAGCTGGAATCGTGTGATATTTAATGTGGGTTTTGAGCGTGACAATTTTGCTTTAATGTTGCGTCCATGGATTCGCATTGAAGAAGCTGCTAAAGATGACAATAACCCCGATATCGAAGATTACGTGGGCCGTGGTGATCTAACGGCATTTTATCGCTGGAAACAAAATGACTTTTCGTTAATGTTGCGTCATTCTTTAAAAGATGGTGATAAATCGCATGGAGCCGTGCAGTTTGACTGGGCTTTCCCAATTACCGGTAAATTGCGTGGCAATTTCCAACTATTTAACGGTTATGGTGAAAGTCTGATTGATTATAACCACCGTGCGACTTATGTCGGTCTTGGCGTTTCATTGCTAGATTGGTTTTAATTTGATTTTGAATAAAAAGAGGAAGCATGATGCTTCCTCTTTTTTATCCAATTTGAATATCGGCATTTGGATGTTTCAGGCGACTTTTACGTGGTGTGGCAATCAGGTAGGCCAGCGTGAGTGGGCCTAAACGTCCTGCAAACATTAATAAAGTCAATACAAATAAACTGCTGTTGTTGAGTTCGCCGGTAATGCCTCTCGAAAGACCAACCGTACATGCCGCAGAGACAATTTCGAAAAATAGATCCAGAAAGTTCTTATGTGGCTCTAAAATTAAGATTGTAAAAAAGCCGACAAAAATCAGAATTAAAGTAATAATGGCAACAGCCAAAGCCTTAAATGTACTTTCGTAAGAAATCGAATGATTAAAAATGCGTACTTCATCGTGGCGTTTTAAAAAGGCAATCACGCTAAAAAGTAAAATAACTGCCGTACCGACTTTAATACCACCTGCTGTACTGAGTGAGCCGCCACCAATAAACATCATAAACATGGTCAGTAAGGTAGAGCTGTTGGTCATTGAGCCAATATCAATGGTATTAAAGCCAGAAGAACGTGGTACGGTTGCCTGAAACCATGCATTGATTGCCTGTTCGCCGAAACTCATGTTGTACAAGGTGAGGGGATTATTGGCTTCCAAAAGCCAAATCATCAGAAAGCCAACAAGATTAAGCACTCCAATACTCACAATAATAATTTTGCTATTAGGGCTGAGTTTTCGCCAGCGTTTGTGCTGCTTGATATCCATTAAAACCAAAAAACCCATTCCGCCTAAAATATATAAAAAACTGATGGTGAGGCAGACGATATAATGATCATAAAAGTTGATTAGATTGTTAGGAAATAAAGAAAAACCCGCATTGTTAAAAGCTGAAACACTATAAAACATGGCGTAGTACAGCGCGTGTAAAAAACCAAATTGCGATGTCCAGACCACAGTCAAGATCACGGTGCCAATCAACTCAAAAATAAGGGTATAAATAAACACGGCTTGTGCCACAAACGTTACTTTAGACAAGCTGGTATGGCCGATTGAATCTTGCGCCATGATTTGCTGTTTAAGACCCAATTGAGGCGCCAAACTAAGTGCGGCCAAGATGGCAAAGGTCATGAAGCCTAAACCCCCAATCTGGATCAAAAACAGTAAAATAATTTGTCCCGTAGTGGTTAATGCGTGCCCGATGTTAATGACTGACAGACCGGTAATGGTCACTGCCGAGGTTGAGGTAAACAGGGCATCCATCCAGCTCAGGTGGCCGTTGTTGGCTACAGGCAGCTTAAGTAAAAAAGTACCGATAATAATAAAACTTAAGAACCCTAAAGCCAGTAGAGAGGGCGGACTTAAATTAAATGATTTTTGCTTAAGTTTTTGTTTTTTCATGAGGCAAAAACCGTACTGAAAGTTTTTTAAGTTGATCGATGTGTCCTTCAACAATCAAGATATCCTTAGATTGCACTGGGCAAGTCGGGTCAGGTTCGTAAATAATATCTTTGCCGCGTTTGAGCAAAATCGTTTTAACATGACTCATATCATTGATTAGCCCCAAAAGATGAATGCCATTTAAGTGCTTAGGAATTTCAACTTTTACAATATAGTGATCATCATCGAGTGCCATATAGCGGCTGACCATCGGGTAGTTCAATGCTTGAGCAATTCGGACGCCCATATCCTCTTCGGGATGAATGATTTTATCGACATGTAAATGCGACAAAATCATGCTGTGTGCTTTGGTTTTGGCTTTTACCCAAATTTTGGGCACGCCCATATTTTTTAAATGCAGCACACATAAAATACTGGCTTCGATGTCTTCGCCAATTGCAACAACGACTGTTTCACAACTTTGAATGTTCAACTCTTCAAGTACATGTTCGTCACTGGCATCGGCGATCACTGCATGGGTAAGTTGATCACTTAAATCTTCAACATTTCGCTTGATGGAGTCGATGCCAATCACATCATGATTTAACTTCACCAGTTCGGTTGCAACAGTTGCACCGAAACTTCCCAGTCCAATTACTGCAAATTGCGCCATATAAAAAACCTTATTGCTATTTTTCGGCTATAGTTTCATAAAAATCAGTGTAGTAGTTTTTGTTTGGGTTTAAAGCACATAAATGTTACGAAACAGAGTATAGAAGTCGGTCATAAAAAAACCAGCACATACGGCTGGTTTTTTTATAGCTAGATCGCTTTATTTAAGAAAGCGTTTATAGCCGGCATTGTGAGTAATTTCTTCGTATGGATAATTGATTTGTTCGAGCGTCTGAATCAATACGTCAGGATTTTCCTGCACATCAGTTGCCTGTAATCCAACCAGTACGCGACCTTCCGCTGCGCCGTGGTTTCTATAATGAAACAGACTGATATTATGTGATGGACCTAAACGTTCCAAGAAGGTCAATAGTGCACCCGGGCGCTCAGGGAATTCAACACGAAATAAACGTTCATTGGCAATGTTGGCATGACCGCCAATTAAATAGCGAATATGGAGTTTAGCCACCTCATCGTCAGACAAATCATCCACATCATATTGGCTTTTGAGTAATTCATGAATGTCATGACGCTCTTTTTCACCCGATTTTAAGCTAATGCCGACAAAAACCTGAGCGGCATCACTGTCACTGGCACGGTAGTTAAACTCAGTAATATTACGACCATGGAGTGCGCGGCAGAAATTTAAAAATGCACCTTTTTGCTCTGGAATGCTCACCGCAAAAATTGCTTCTTTACGTTCACCAAGTTCGGTACGCTCTGCGATATAGCGCAGACGGTCAAAATTCATATTAGCGCCGCAAACAATCGAGACTATATTTTTATGACTTAAATTATGTTGCTCGATATATTTTTTGATGCCTGCCAGCGCCATTGCACCTGATGGCTCAACGATACTGCGGCACTCGTCATAAGTATCTTTGATGGCTGCACATATTTCATCAGTATTGACCAAGACCACATCACGCTCAACGATTGGGCCAGAGTTGTCAGATTTTTGCAGTTGAATCACTTCAAAGGGTTTTTCACCAATTTGTGCAACTGCGGTTCCATCTGCAAACAGCCCCACCTGTGGAAGCACCACACGCGCATTGTGTTCAAATGCCGCTTTTAAACATGCAGATTCATCATATTCAACTGGAATGACTTTAACATGGGGGGCTACATCACCTAAATACGCCGCAACACCTGCAATCAGGCCGCCACCGCCCACCGCCACAAACACATATTCGACATCTCGCCACTGGCGCAAAATTTCATTGCCAATCGTTCCTTGACCTGCCATGACCAGCTCGTCGTCATAAGGAGGAATAAACGTCATGCCTTCATCTTGAGCACGCTGAATGGCGTATTTATTAGCAACATCGAACGAATCACCATGCAACACCACATCGCCACCCAAACGTTTAACTGCTTGAACTTTAATGTCTGGCGTTGTTTTTGGCATCACGATAATGGCGCGAATTCCCAGTTTTTGACCAGATAGCGCCACGCCTTGTGCATGATTGCCTGCCGAAGCCGTAATCACACCGCGTTCAAGCTGTGATTTGGGTAACTGGCTGATACGGTTATAGGCACCTCGTAACTTAAACGAAAAAACGGGCTGTAAGTCTTCACGTTTAAAGCGAATATTGTTGTTTAGTTTTTCACTAATTCGTGGCGCTGCTTCGAGTGGAGTTTCGATTGCAACGTCATAGACCGTTGCTTGTAAAATTTGTCGAACCAAACGAGACAGCATGTTAATTTTCCATGTAACAGTTTAAAATAGCCGCTTATTGTAACAAACCCCTGCACATTTGCGTTTTAAAATTGCGCAAAAGGTGAAAAAAAGTTGAGTGATGTCATGAGTCTATATGCTACCCAAGATGAGAAAAAACAAGCAGCAGCGAAAGCTGCTTTAAAACACTTACCTAAAGGGGGCATTTTAGGAGTGGGAACCGGAAGTACAGTCAATTTTCTGATTGAACTTTTACCTGAACTACAGCTTGAAGCAGCGGTTGCCAGCTCGGAAGCCACAGCTAAACGCCTAAAAGAATTGGGCATAGAAGTGCTCGACATGAACCATGTGGGCGGTTTAGACGCATATGTCGATGGTGCCGATGAAATTGATCGTCACATGCACATGATTAAAGGTGGCGGTGCCGCGCTCACACGTGAAAAAATTGTGGCATCAATTGCAAAGAAATTTGTATGTATCGTAGATGATTCAAAATGGGTTGAACAGTTGGGTCGTGAGTTCCCGTTGCCTGTTGAAGTGATCCCTATGGCGCGCTCTGCTGTTGCGCGTAAACTGGTGAGTCTTGGCGGCGATCCTGTTTACCGTGAAGGTGTAGTCACAGATAATGGTAATGTGATTTTGGATGTATACAACCTGAATATCCTCAATGCGATTGAGCTTGAGAAAACCATTAATGATATTCCAGGTGTGGTGACCAATGGTATTTTTGCCCTAAATGCTGCAACCATTGCAATTGTTGCAACAAATAATGGCATTGAAGAGCGCACAGCGTCTTAATAATGACTGATCTTCCTGAGATCAAAATTGTCAAACACGTAAGGGCAAAACGCTTGCGCTTACGTGTTGAACCAGACGCGGTGCGCCTCACTGTTCCCGTTTTTTGTACTCAAAAACAGATTCAAGCGTTTTTAGCGCAATCACAAACATGGCTTGAAAAAACGTGGCAGCAGCAAATGCAGCAACGAAATGCTGCTATTTCCAGTTCATCTGAAGCCCTAACTTTTTTTAATGATTCGACCTATCGAATCGTTGAGCATGAGGCGATCAAACTCTATCGTTTCAATCACGACAACCAGCAATTACTCATTAACGCGGCCCATCGGGCATACGCCTTAAAAGAGGCCACCTTTAATTACGCCAAACAAGTTTTGCCTGACTACTTAATGCAGATCAGCCGCGAGACTACACTTTCTTTCAATGGATGTACGATCCGTCGACCTAAAACACGATGGGGCAGTTGCACCGCTCAAAAAGACATCATGCTGCATGCTGGCTTGGTGCTCATGGATATTGCTGTTGTGCGGTATGTGTGTATTCACGAATTAGCACACACGCGTCATTTTAATCATGGTCCCGAGTTTTGGACAGAAGTACAGCGTCATGACCAAGCCTTTCAAAAACATCGACAACGCCTGAAACAGACGCAGTTGCCACACTGGTGGTACAGCGCATAACGTAATTTGCTTGGTGGATTGCCAGTAATAAATACGGATTCACTTCAATCATTCCAATAAAAAATCACAGTGCGTTCGATAAATAGTTTTGAAAATCAGTACATCCTGTCATACTAGGCAACATTCTGTTGAACTTTGAGGTAAGACACGTGATTTCTGTCGGAATTGTAGGTGGAACTGGTTATACGGGCGTTGAATTGCTGCGCTTATTGCTTCGTCATCCACAGGTAACTGTTCGTGTGTTAACGTCACGTACAGAGGCAGGAAAGCGCGTTTCAGAGATGTTTCCAAGTTTACGAGGACATACTGACCTTGAATTTTCCGACCTTAATGAAGATCTTTTAAAACAATGCGATGTGGTCTTTTTTGCGACACCGCATGGTGTAGCCATGAAGCATGCCAAAGTATTGGTTGAGTCGGGCGTAAAAGTGATTGATCTTGCCGCTGACTTTCGTTTGCAAAATCTTGAGCAATTCGAAAAGTGGTATGGCCTACAGCACGAATGTCCAGATGTTTTAAAATCATCGGTCTATGGTTTACCTGAATTAAACCGTGAAAAAGTTAAGACGGCGCAGGTGGTGGGTAATCCTGGATGTTATCCGACTACGGTACAGTTAGGTTTGGCGCCACTTTTACAAGCCGATGTAGCCCTGATTAAGCCATCAAGTATTATTGTGGATGCCAAATCGGGTGTTTCTGGAGCAGGGCGTAAAGCCAGCCTAGGCATGATTTACACTGAAAATGCAGATAACTTCAAAGCGTATGGAGTTGCAGGGCATCGTCATCATCCAGAAATTGTGGAAGCGCTTGAAAATATCTCAGGGCAAACTGGCGTATTCGATCAGCTTTTGTTTGTACCGCATTTGGTGCCAATGATCCGTGGCATGCTTAGCACCATTTACGTCGACCTGACCGATGAAGGTGCAAACAGTGATTTGCAATCTTTATACGAAGTGTATTATGCACACGAACGATTTGTCGATGTGATGCCAGCCAATAGCTCGCCAGAAACCCGAAGTGTTCGTGGTTCGAATGAGCTTAGAATTGCGCTGTACAAGCCTCAGCCAAATAAACTGATCATATTGTCGGTACAAGACAATTTAGTCAAAGGGGCTGCTGGCCAAGCAGTACAAAATATGAATTTAATGTTCAACTTCGATGAAGCAACCGGTCTGGACGGGATTGGTTTGCTGCCATAAAAACAGCTTAAGACTTCACACACATTTAAATTTCGATTTAAATGTGTGTCAGGCACTATCTTTAAATCGAGATTGCGATGCAAGACACCGAACACGTGGCGACTTTGTCTGATCAACGATCACCCAAAAAGCCATTTTTGAAAACAAACTTACCTCTGGCGATTGCGGCAGTTGTTTTGATTGCAGGAAGCTTTACCTTGGGGTATACAGTAGGTAACCGCCAGGGCTTGACTGTTGTTGGATACGACGCCGATGCAGCTCAACTGGTGGATGTGGTTCAAAAGCAAAAAACATCACTTGATTCAGTCAATAAGAGCCTGAATGCGGCGGTGCAAGAGCGCGATGTTGCAGTAGACAATGCCAATAACTTGTATCAAGCATTGACACAAGCGAAAAATGACAATGCACAAATGATGAATATGAGTGCATTTTATCGTGAAGTGTTGCGTTTGAGAGGTGGATTGCCTCTGACGATTCAAAATATTGCGGTGAAACCTTTGCCTGAAAATGCCTATGAATATCAGGTAGATTTGGTTCAGGTGAGTCCGGGTAAACAACGTGCGATCGGCAGTATCGAATTGCGCTTGATTCAAGGTACTGAAGTGTTGGTCGTTCCAATGAACGACAAAAACTTCAATTTTTATGATTATGAGCGTTTAACAGGGCGCTGGACAATGCCTAATGGATTTACACCGCAATTTATTGAGGTGCGAATTACAGATAATGGCGCGCCAGTAGTTAAACGGTTTAGCTGGCAGCGAGGGAAACCTGTCGAGTCATCTTCGGCCTTTGTGGGCGAGATCCCACAAGCTGAAGCAAATGCAAATTAATTGTGAATACAAGAGTCTATGCGAACATACAAGCGCCAAATTAGTTTAAATGAAGTCAAAGCCTCCTTTTATCAGACAGGATATGTTGACTGGCACATCAATCCACGCTTGGGTGATTCGCAAACCGATGCACCCGATGGTGATCTTGCTGTCAAGACTGCTCCCCCAGAATTAAAGCGTCCACCCCTTTATGCTGTCGTTTTAATGAACGATGACTACACCCCAATGGACTTTGTAATTGAAATTTTACAACAATACTTTGCATTGAATCTTGACCAAGCCACTCAAGTAATGCTAACAGTACATTATGAGGGAAAAGGTGTTGCTGGCGTATATCCAAGAGACATCGCGGAAACGAAAGCAAACCAAGTTAATAACTATGCTCGGTCTCAAGGTCATCCATTACTTTGTCAGATTGAGCCCAAAGATTAAGGGGGTCGTATGCTCAGTCGTCAATTAGAGGTGTCCTTACGTTTGGCTGTAAGCATGGCTCGTCAAAAAAGGCATGAGTTTCTCACTGTAGAACACTTATTGCTGGCTTTGCTCGATAATGATTCAGCAGTCAATGCACTTAAAGCATGTGGCGCAGACATCGTGTCATTACGTAAAGAACTAGAAGAATATGTGGAGCAACATACACCAAAACTTGGGGAAAATAGCGAGCAAGCACCGCACCCGACTGAAAGTTTTGATCGTATTTTGCAGCGCGCGATTTTCCATGTGCAATCAAGCGGTGGAGATCGTACAGTCGAAGGTGCCGACGTGCTGGTTGCGATGTATTCCGAGCGCGATTCCTTTGCGGTTTATTTGCTCAAACGTCATCAAATTAATCGTTTGACCCTGACTCAGTATTTATCTCACGGTACACGTAAAGATGAATCGCAGTCTGAAGAAGAAGTAGAAGACATCGAAGGTGAAAGTTCAGCTTCGTCTAATGCAGGCCCTCTAGAGCAATTTACGCTTAATCTGAACAATGAAGCGCTCAAAGGCAAAACCGATCCGCTGATTGGTCGCGAAAAAGAAATTGAACGCACGGCTCAAATCTTATGTCGTCGTCGCAAAAATAATCCACTTCTAGTGGGTGATCCGGGTGTGGGTAAAACCTCAATTGCAGAAGGATTGGCATGGCTAATTGTAAATGGTAAAGCACCTAAGCCACTAGCTCATGCTGAAGTGTACAGTCTTGATATCGGTGCGTTAGTCGCGGGTACTAAGTACCGTGGTGATTTTGAAAAACGCCTTAAACAGCTACTCAATGCACTCAAGAAAAATCCAAATGCAATTTTGTTTATCGATGAAATTCACATGATTATCGGGGCTGGCTCAAGCATGGGCAGTACCATGGATGCTTCGAATCTCATCAAACCAGCGTTAGCAAATGGAACTTTGCGTTGCATTGGTTCGACCACTTTCCAAGAATATCGTCAGGTATTTGAAAAAGATCATGCTTTATCGCGTCGTTTCCAAAAAATCGATGTAAACGAGCCAAGTATCCAAGAAACGATTGATATTTTACGTGGTCTAAAAACGAAGTTTGAAGACTTTCATCATGTGGAGTATGACGATAAGGCCTTAGTTGCTGCCGTAGAGCTTTCTTCGAAATTTATCAATGATCGTTTCTTGCCAGACAAAGCAATCGATGTGATTGATGAAGCCGGAGCGCAGCGCCGTCTGAAAGCAGAACTTGATGACAGCTTGATTACGGTCGAGAACATCGAAGATATTGTTTCTAAAATTGCGCGAATTCCGCCTAAAACGGTATCGAAAGATGACAAAGCAGTGCTTGAATATCTGGAGCGCGATTTAAAACGCGTGGTATTTGGTCAAGACGAAGCCATTACTGCACTTGCTTCTGCTATTAAACTATCGCGTGCAGGTCTGAAAGCACCAGATAAGCCTGTCGGTAATTTTGTATTTGCTGGCCCAACCGGGGTGGGTAAAACAGAAGTCACCAAACAGCTTGCAAAACTTTTAGGTGTCGAACTGGTTCGCTTTGATATGTCGGAGTATATGGAGCGTCACGCAGTATCTCGTTTAATCGGTGCGCCTCCTGGATATGTCGGTTATGATCAAGGTGGTTTACTGACAGATGCAATTCATAAAAATCCGCACTGTGTATTGCTACTTGATGAAATTGAAAAAGCGCATCCGGATGTTTTTAATCTGTTGCTTCAAGTGATGGATCATGGTTCTTTAACCGACAATAACGGACGCAAATCTGATTTTAGAAACGTGATCATCGTGCTCACAACGAATATTGGTGCTGAAAGTATTTCACGCAACAGTATTGGTTTTACCGAGCAAGACAACAGCAACGATAACCAAGAGGCCATGAAGCGCGCATTCTCTCCAGAGTTCCGTAACCGTCTTGATGGTGTGATTCAGTTTAAAGCATTACCAACCACTGTGATTGAGTCAGTAGTTGATAAGTTTCTTACTGAGCTTCAAGCACAACTCGATGATAAGAGAGTGGTACTTGAGGTGGATCAGTCTGCACGTGACTGGCTCGCGGCCAACGGGTATGATCGCTTAATGGGTGCGCGTCCTATGCAGCGTTTAATCCAAGAGCATTTGAAAAAGCCACTGGCTGAAATGATTCTATTTGGTGAACTGGCCGATCATGGCGGTAATGTTGCGGTATCTGTTAAAAAAGAAGACGGTAAAGAGGTTGGATTACAGCTTTCCGTATTTGAGGACCAAACGGCAGAGCCTGCATAAATGTTATTAGAAGACTTCTCTGCAACCCGAATACTCAGTGTATTCGGGTTGTTTTTTGTGACTGCGGTTGCAGAAATTCTTGGTTGTTATTTCCCTTATCTGATTTTAAAAGAGGGTAAGTCGGCTTGGCTCTGGATTCCAACGGCCTTGAGTTTGGCTCTTTTCGTTTGGTTGCTGACGTTGCATCCCGCAGCGTCAGGGCGTATTTATGCGGCTTATGGTGGAATCTATATTTTTACAGCACTCATGTGGCTGAGGTTTGTAGATCAAGTTACTCTAACGCGTTGGGATCTATTGGGTGGAGCAGTGGTTTTACTTGGTGCAAGTCTGATTATTTTGCAACCCAAATAGCGCTCAATTAAATTTTATGCAAAAAAAAGCCTGATATTGGAGATCAGGCTTTTTTAAAATTTATGCTTAAGATCGCTTTAAATTTTCATTCAATAAAAATTCCATCAATGCTTTTTGTGCATGCAATCGGTTTTCAGCTTCGTCCCATACCACAGAGCTTTTATGATCGAGCATGTGTTCAGAAATTTCTTCACCACGATGTGCCGGTAGGCAATGCATAAATAGACAATCTGGATGAGCAAGTTCCATCAGTTTTTCATTGACTTGAAATGCGGCAAAAGCTGCTTCACGTAACTTTTGTTCTTCTTCTTGTCCCATGCTAGCCCACACGTCGGTCACGATCAAATCTGCATTTACAGCCGCATCTTCAGCATTATTAAATACTTCAACACAGTGCGCAAATTCAGCCATAAATTCAGGTTTTGGTTCATAACCTTTAGGTGCACCAACCTTTAATTTAAAGCCCATCATGTGCGCAGCTTCAATATATGAATTACACATGTTATTGCCGTCGCCAATCCATGCAACGGTTTTGCCTTGAATATTTCCACGATGTTCTTGATAGGTTTGAAGATCTGCAAGTAACTGACATGGATGATGATCATCTGTCAGACCATTGATCACAGGGACAGAAGAGTAAGATGCAAAGCGCTGCACAACATCGTGACCAAAGGTGCGAATCATGACAATATCAAGCATGCTTGAAATAACGCGTGCAGAATCTTCGATCGGTTCACCACGGCCTAGTTGTGTATCACGTGGTGAAAGAAAAATTGCACTTCCACCAAATTGAGCTATTCCTGCTTCAAATGAAATGCGAGTTCGTGTGCTTGATTTCTCAAAAATCATTCCCAACACTTTACCTTTAAATGGCTGAAACAGTTCATTATTGTGTTGCTGGCGTTTTAGTTCGCTTGCTCGATCAAGGAGATTCTTTAATTCAGTAGAAGAAAGATCGCGTAAAGTAAGAAAGTGCCGTAGAGCCATGGTTACTCCACAATAATTGTTTTATAACAATTAGTTGCTGGTTGGTGAACGAAAAAAACAATCGATTAATATACTATATGATACAAAAAATGCAAAAAAATTAGTTTAGTTTGTGTGCGTTTAAAAAAAGATCAACGCAATAATCGATGTGTTCGTGAATATCCTCACAATCGGTCGTTAAAGGAACCCCCATAATAATCTTCCATTCAATATTTCGAAGGATACCAAAGTACATCATGGCTGAATTTAAGGGTTTTTTGCACTCAATCTGTCCTTTTTCTGCGGCATATTGCAGTGCATCAGCAATGCATTTTTGAATATATTCTGGACCTTTTTGGTGCAAGTACAGGGCTAGATCTGGATTGCGCTGTGACTGCTCGATTAATAAACGCATAAAAGCAGAATTTTCTGTGCAGGTAATTTTGGCAAAGAAGTTATATAAGGTGCTGGTTAAAAAGGAACGAAGATCATCCTGTTGAGCGTCGTAAGAGGCATAGATATTTTTGAAAAAAAGTTCGCGACGATAATCACAAATCGCAGTAAACAAACCTTCTTTACTACCAAAGTATTTATAAATCGAGGCTTTCGATCCACCTGCATGATTTACGACATCATCTAAAGACACCGCATCATACCCTTTTTCAAGAAACAGTTCTGTCGCACTAAGTAATAAAGCCAGCCAGCGCTCATGCCCCCGACGTGTTAAGGGGAGATCGCACTTTGTCGGGCAGGGTTGTCGTGTCATCTGTTTAGACATAAAAAAGGAGGGTAATACTAATCATGTATTTAAGTATAACAAATTGTTTGATGTTGTGCTTTTGGGGCTGGTGCAGGGGCTGAGAGGTTTTTAAAGTGAGAGCCCACATGTGACTCTCACTTTAAAGTATTTAGATTTCAGATTCTTCTTCTACGTCGTCTTCAGCCGCAATACCGAGCTCTTTGAGCTTTCGGGTAAGGGTGTTTCGACCCCAGCCAAGTAACTCAGCAGCATGGCGTTTTCGACCACGAGTTTGTTGCAATGCCGCGTTAATGAGTGTTCTTTCGAACATTGGCGTGGCAATATCCAAAATTTTCATCTCACCATTTTTGAGCTTTTGAATCGCCCATTGGCCTAGTAGCTCATCCCAGTGATGTAGAGAAATGCGATCAAAGTTTGGTGTCGCAATATTTGTATCTGCTGATTTCTGGATCGGGATTTGTTTGAGTTCAGAAGGTAAATCTTCCGGATAAACTTCTCGACCAGTAATCATAACCGTCAACCAGCGGCACGTGTTTTCGAGCTGACGAACATTACCTGGCCATGGCAGTTGCTGCATATAGTCAGTTGTTTCGGTACGCAAAATCTTGGGACTCACCCCAAGCTCTTTTCCAGCTCGGGCAAGAAAGTGCTGCGCCAGCATTGGAATGTCTTCGCTGCGGTGGGCCAGCTTAGGAATATGAATACGAATCACGTTTAAACGATGATACAAGTCTTCACGGAAGCGTCCTTCATTCACCAGTTTTTCTAGATCTTGATGCGTTGCTGCAACAATACGTACATCGACCTTAACTGGAATATGGCCACCTACACGATAAAACTCGCCATCTGCAAGTACGCGAAGTAGTCGTGTTTGCGTTTCAAATGGCATATCGCCAATTTCATCTAAAAATAACGTACCACCATTGGCCTGTTCAAAGCGGCCTTGACGCTGTGTATTGGCACCAGTGAAAGCACCTTTTTCATGACCGAACAACTCGGTTTCAATTAAGTCCTTTGGAATGGCGGCCATGTTGAGCGCAATAAAGGGTTTGCTGCTACGTGGCGAATGCTTATGCAGTGCATGTGCAACCAGTTCTTTTCCGGTTCCCGATTCGCCATTGATCAACACAGTGATATGCGACTGAGAAAGGCGCCCAATTGCTCTGAATACTTCCTGCATGGCAGGCGATTCGCCAATGATTTCAGTTGATTGAGCAACCGATGCTGACTTGCTGGCTTCTTGTTGCTGTAATTTATTGATATGCAAGATGGCACGATTGACCAGTGCAAGAGCTTCATCGATATCAAATGGCTTAGGTAAGTATTCAAAAGCACCCGTTTGATAACTAGACACAGCCGATTCAAGATCTGAATGCGCTGTCATAATAATCACAGGTAAATCTGGATTACTGTTTTTGACTTTACCTAGAAAAGTAAGGCCATCGATACCTGGCATACGGATATCGGTTAAGATCACATCCGGTGCATCGTCGAGTAATTGGTCAAGCGCAGTCTGAGCTTCTTCAAAACTGGTGACATCAAAACCTTCTTCTTTAAAGGTTTTCTCTAAGACCCAGCGCATGGCGCGATCGTCGTCAATTACCCATATTTTATTTCGCGACATGGTCTGTCTCCCAAGGTAGATATAAGCTAAATACAGTTTTTCCGGGTACAGATTGGCATTCAATCATCCCGTTGTGTTGATGCATAATATTTTGAGCAATACTCAAGCCCAGTCCTGTGCCTTTGGCGCGCCCAGTAACCAGTGGGTAAAATACAGATTCAATAATATCTTGCGGAATACCCGGGCCATTGTCTTCTATATCAATTCGAATGGCTGAGCGATTTAATACCCCATTAATGGTCACTAGTCGTTGAATACGCGTACGTAAAGATAAATGTGGCGCTTCTTCAACGAAAAATTCCTTATTTTCTGTCATGGCTTGAATGGCATTTACACTAATATTCAGCATGACTTGAATGAGTTGATCGCGATCTGCTTTGACATCTGGTAGTGAGAGATCGTAGTCGCGCGTAATCTTAATTTTCTTTTTGGTTTGATTGACTATTAGTGAGCGCACGCGCTCTAAAGGCTCGTGCACATTGACGTCTTCATAACTTGGTAGCTGTCTCGAACCCAGCATGGTATCGGCCAGATTACGAAGACGATCCACTTCGCTGATAATAATATCGGTAAACTCTTCGTATTTCGGATCGTTAAGACTACGTGCCAGAAGTTGAGTTGCGCCGCGAATACCACCAAGCGGATTTTTGATTTCGTGAGCAACGCCGCGAATCAGTTGCCGTGCAACTTGATGTTGCTGAATAAAGTTTTCTTCTTTAGAAATTTTCAGCATCCGATCAATCGGATTTAACTCGATCAATAGCAATGGATGATACGGTTTGCCGGTATTGAGCTGTGAAACGGTGTAGTCGACATGAATGTCTTTGAAATTGACATTAATTACCGCTTCACGCCGCGTATAATGCTGCCCAGAATTCAGGGTATTTAAAAGCGCCTCGTAGGTATTAAAGGTATCATCAGGTGCATGCATTAAGTTAATGGCAGGTTGACCGGCAGCCCTTAATAGGCTGATGTCGAATAGTGCTTCACAGGATGAGTTCAAATAAAACACATTCAGATTGCTATCGACCAATAAAATAGCAGTGGTCATATTGTCCACTAAAAGTCGGTAGTCGATAGTCGGTTGGTGATCCATTAGCGGAAGTATCCTGTTTTAAAATGGCGCAATGGCATCTTGTTAAAAAATATCTGTCCTTGTTATGAGATATATCCGAAGCAAAATGCACGCCAACTTTGCCAATTAAAGTGCAATAGCAATATTTTTGAGTTAAAAATGTGCTATGTGGTCTATCAGTGAATTTTTTTAACACATTCTTAGCGTCATGATCTGTAATTATGCATTTAATTGGTGCATTTTGATGAAAATATAAATTTTTATGAATTATTTTGGTGCGCTAATGAATCGTTAATGAATCGACCTGTTTTTCTTTTCAGAAACATCATACAATACGCGGATTCTAGTGGAGTGCAGATTCATGAAATCCCCCAAAGTCGGTTTTGTATCTTTAGGTTGTCCTAAGGCATTGGTAGATTCTGAACGAATTTTAACTCAGTTGCGTACTGAAGGTTATGAAGTAGCATCAAATTACGATGGTGCAGATTTAGTTGTTGTGAATACCTGTGGTTTCATTGAATCTGCAGTACAAGAGTCATTAGATGCGATTGGCGAAGCCATGAATGAAAATGGCCGTGTAATTGTGACAGGATGCTTGGGTAAAGACGAAGACAAAATCCGTCAAATGCATCCAAATGTGCTTAAAGTCACTGGTGCAGCAGCGTATCAAGATGTGATGGAAGCGGTACACGAGTATGTGCCTGCGCCGCCTAAACATAACCCGTTTATCGATTTAGTTCCAGAGCAAGGTATTCGTCTTACACCAAAGCATTATGCGTACTTGAAGATTTCAGAAGGCTGTAATCATCGTTGTACCTTTTGTATCATTCCAAGTATGCGTGGTGATCTAGTATCGCGTCCAGTTGGATCGGTACTTGAAGAGGCCGCAGCGCTTAAGCGTTCTGGTGTTAAAGAAGTTTTGGTGATCTCACAAGATACGTCTGCTTATGGTGTCGATACCAAATACAAGCTTGATTTCTGGAACGGTCAACCTGTAAAAACCAAATTTTACGACATGTGTGAAGCCTTGGGTCAGATGGGTATCTGGGTACGCTTACATTATGTTTATCCCTATCCGCATGTCGATGCCGTAATTGATTTGATGGCTCAAAGCAAAATTTTGCCGTATTTAGATATTCCTTTTCAGCACGCCAGTCCGCGCATCTTAAAATTGATGAAGCGACCAGCCCATAGTGAAAATACTTTAGAGCGTTTAAAAGTATGGCGTGAAAAATGCCCGGATCTCGTCATTCGATCAACCTTTGTGGTCGGTTTCCCGGGTGAAACTGAAGAAGATTTCCAAATTTTATTGGAATGGCTTAAAGAGGCCCAGCTCGATCGCGTAGGTTGCTTTACCTATTCACCTGTTGAAGGTGCGACAGCAAACGATTTGCCAGATCATGTTCCAGAAGAGATTAAACAAGATCGTTACGAGCGTTTTATGCAAGTTCAGCAAGAAATTTCGGCTGCCAAATTGCAAAAGCGTATCGGTCAAACCATGACTGTTTTGGTGGATGATCTTGAAGATGAATTTCCAGTAGCAGTGGCTCGCTCTTATGCTGATGCACCTGAAATCGATGGGAACGTATTTGTCGAAGATATTGATAAATCCATGATTCAGCCTGGCCAGTTGCTGGAAGTGGAAATTACCGATGCTGACGAATATGACTTATATGCCAAGCTGATCAAGATCAAAGCAGCTTAGTTGCGCGTTAACAAACAGAATTCAATTTAAACATCGCATTTTGGAGCATAATTATGGCTGATACGAACAGTCCTCGCTATTCACGAATTTTGTTAAAGCTGTCGGGCGAAGCATTGTCAGGCAATAAAGATATGGGAATCGATGCTCAAGTGCTCGACCAAATGTCTTTATCGATTGCACACTTGGTCGGCTTGGGTGTGCAGGTTGGTATCGTAGTTGGTGGTGGTAACCTATACCGTGGCAGTCAATTGCAAAAAGATGGTTTGGTAGGCCGTGTAACTGGCGATCAAATGGGCATGCTGGCGACGGTCATGAATGGTCTAGCGATGCGCGATGCACTAGTACGCCGTAACATTAAAACTCGTTTGATGTCTGCTTTGTCGATTGGTACTGTGGTAGAACCATACTCAAGTCGTGATGCAATTCGTTATTTGGGTCAGGGTGAAGTCTGTGTATTTGTAGCAGGTACCGGAAATCCATTTTTTACAACGGATACAGCTGCATGTTTGCGCGGTATTGAGATTGAAGCTAATCTTATTTTAAAAGCCACAAAAGTTGATGGTGTTTATAATAAAGATCCAAGTAAATACGATGATGCTGTTAAGTACGATCAATTGAGCTTTGATCAAGTGCTTGACGAAAAACTCGGTGTAATGGATTTGACTGCGATTTGCTTATGCCGTGATCATAATGTGCCGTTACAAGTATTCGATATGAATAAGCCAGGTGCACTATTGTCGGTTATCATGGGTGAAAAAGAAGGAACCCACGTCACCAACAGATGACGGCGCCTTTAAAGCTCTTTATACTAGCCCACTAATTTAGTTTTACACTTTTTGAATGAATAAGTAAGGAAGATCATATGATTAACGATCTCAAACAAGACAGCGAACAGCGTATGCAAAAAACTCTAGAATCGCTAGAGCAAGGTTTTGCAAAAGTTCGTACAGGTCGTGCACATCCATCAATTTTAAATGGTGTCATGGTTCCTTACTATGGTTCAGATGTGCCGCTTAATCAGGTTGCAAACGTGGGTGTTGAAGATTCACGTACGCTTATTGTTCAGCCATTTGAACGTACGATGGTATCTGCAATTGACAAAGCGATTCGTGAAAGCGACTTGGGTTTAAACCCAATCACTGCAGACGCGATTCGTGTGCCGTTACCCGCTTTGACTGAAGAAACACGTCGTGACATGCAAAAAGTTGCACGTACAGAAGCTGAAAATGCCAAAGTCGCGATCCGTAATATTCGTCGTGATGTACTTGGTGATATCAAAGCATTGTTGAAAGAAAAAGAAATTTCTGAAGATGATGAGCGCCGTGCAGGTGATGATATTCAAAAAATTACCGATAAATATGTTGCTGAAGTTGATAAGCGTTTGGCAGCAAAAGAAGCAGAATTGATGAAGGTCTAAGTTTTTATGACCTTATTAGAAGAGCACCATCTTCCAAAACATGTTGCCATCATTATGGATGGCAACAACCGTTTTGCCAAAAAAAATCAAATGCAAAAAGGAGATGGTCATCGAGAGGGTAAAAATAGTTTAGACCCGATTGTTGAGCATTGCCGTTCAAGAGGAATTCAGGCCTTAACGGTCTTTGCTTTTTCGAGTGAAAATTGGAATCGTCCGCAAATTGAAGTCGATTTGCTGATGAAGCTTCTTGAGGAGGCGATTCATGAGCAATTGCCTCGCATGCGTAAATTCAATATTCAGTTGCAGTTTATTGGTGATCGTTCGCGGTTATCTCCTCATTTACGTGATCTTATGCGAAGTGCAGAGCAAGAAACAGCAAGTTTTAGCTCCATGACGCTAACCATTGCTGTGAGCTATGGTGGGATGTGGGACATTGCAGAGGCGGCAAAACAAATTGCCAGTGATGTACACACGGGTCATCTGGATATTGGACAAATTGACGCTTCCTTATTTGGTCAGTATGTTAGTCTGAACGAGCTTCCACCAGTCGATTTATTGATTCGAACTGGAGGCGATTATCGTTTGTCTAACTTTTTGCTTTGGCAGGCTGCCTATGCAGAGCTTTACTTTACAGAAACATTGTGGCCAGAGTTTTCAACTCAAGAGTTCGACCACGCATTAGATGTTTTTGCTGGCCGTGAACGCCGTTTTGGTAAAACATCAGAGCAAATCCAACAAGATAAAATTGAGAATTAATAATGTTAGAGCGGATCCTAACCGCGTTGGTGTTAGTGGCAGTGGTGCTGATCTGCATGTTTGCTACCCAATCGCATTATCCTATGTTTGGATTGATGATCTTAGCGGCAGGTGTTGCAGGCTATGAGTGGTTCAAGCTTATGCCAAGAACCACACCACATGTGGTCAAGCCTAAAGCATGGTGCTATGGTGCTGTAGTTGCACTGATTGCAGGGCTGGCGTTATTTTATAATGACGTGGCACTCTTACTATGGTCGGCATCCATTTTGACATGGTTGGTGAGTAGCTTCTGGGTGAAATCTTATCCGGAGTACGATGGCTGGTACAACGCGACATTGTATATACTTGGTCTAATTCTGGTGAGTGCTGCTGTCACTGCGATCTTTGAGGTATGGAAAGCATCTCCGTGGTGGCTGATGTATCTATTTCTTCTGGTTTGGGGCGCAGATACTGGTGCTTACTTTGTTGGGCGTAAATTTGGTAAGCGAAAACTTGCACCAACGGTCAGTCCAAATAAATCA
This sequence comes from Acinetobacter sp. 243_ASPC, assembly GCF_001054715.1. Lineage (NCBI taxonomy): Bacteria > Pseudomonadati > Pseudomonadota > Gammaproteobacteria > Moraxellales > Moraxellaceae > Acinetobacter > Acinetobacter sp. 243_ASPC. The sequence continues at coordinate 28,773 of NZ_JVOR01000040.1, forward strand.
ATTGAGGGATTGATTGGTGGTGTAGTGATCACGGTTGTCGTGATTATTGTGGTTGAGTTCTTTTATCTAGATCTATCCCTTGCACAACATATTCTTTTTCTGATTTTATCTTTATTGACTGTATTTGCCTCTGTTTTAGGTGATTTGTTTGAATCCATGATTAAGCGTCGAGCGGGAATCAAGGATTCAGGACGTATTTTGCCAGGTCATGGTGGTGTACTCGACCGAATTGATTCATTGTTGGCTGCTGCTCCTGTTTTTGCTGCAGGAATTTATCTATTGAAGCTCATTGGTGTAGATTTATAAATGACACAATCTGTTTGTATATTGGGTGTGACCGGTTCGATTGGGCAAAGCACTTTAAGAGTTTTAGAGCAGCATCCAGATCAATATTCAGTATATGCCGTTACCGCATATAGTCGAATTGATGAACTACTGGCGATATGCAAACGGGTAAATCCTCAAGTTGTGGTGATTCCTGCTGAAAAATTTGTTCAGCTTAAACAGCTTTTTATCGATGCTCAACTTGAACACATTGAGATTCGGGTCGGATCTGAAGGTTTGATCAGTGTGGCTTCTGCTCCGGACGTAGACATTGTGATGGCGGCGATTGTAGGTGCGGCGGGTTTGCTGCCAACACTCGCAGCAGTTAAGGCAGGTAAGCGTGTATTGCTTGCAAACAAAGAATCGCTGGTGATGTCTGGTGATATCATGATGCAGGCTGCTCGCGAACATCGTGCCTTGTTGTTGCCTGTCGATTCAGAACACAATGCGATTTTTCAGTCTTTACCACATAATTACTTGAGTCTGTCCCCAACAGGATCTCCTCAGCTTGGTGTATCTCAAATTTTATTGACTGCATCGGGTGGGCCATTTCTGGATTATCCAGATGATTTGTTGTCACAAGTAACTCCGCAACAAGCATGTAAACATCCAAACTGGTCAATGGGACAAAAAATTTCTGTTGATTCCGCTACACTCATGAATAAAGGGCTTGAGTTAATCGAAGCCTGTCATTTGTTTTCAATTTCTGAACATTTTGTTACAGTTGTCGTTCATCCACAAAGTATTATTCACTCCATGGTTCAATATGTAGATGGTTCTACGTTAGCGCAAATGGGGAATCCAGATATGTGTACACCAATTGCGCATGCACTGGCGTGGCCTGAGCGTATAGCAACAGATGTCCCAGCTCTGGATGTCTTTGCTCACGCGCAGTTGAATTTTAGACAGCCTGATACACAAAAGTTTCCTTCCTTAACGCTTGCCAGAGAAGCGATGCGATCTGGTGGTTTGGCGCCATGTATACTTAATGCAGCCAATGAAATTGCAGTTGAGGCATTTTTAAATCATAAAATAAAATTCACTTCGATACCGGAAGTGGTTGAGCATGTGCTGAATCACGTGCAAAATGATAAGGCAACCAGTATTGAGCATGTTTTAGAGATCGATGCTGTAGCACGACAGGTTGCAGGTCGTTACATCCAACAGATCAGAGGCTAGAAAGATGAGTGTATTGTATATTGTCATCGCTGCAATATTGCTGCTAGGTCCTCTTATTGCGATACATGAGTTTGGTCATTACTGGGTGGCTCGAAAACTGGGCGTGAAAGTTTTGGTCTATTCAATTGGTTTTGGGCCAACATTACTTAAATGGACGTCTAAAAAATCGGGCATACAGTATCAGCTTTCGGCGTTGCCGCTCGGTGGATATGTCAAGATGCTTGATGAGCGTGAAGGTAATGTGGCCGAGGCTGACTTGCCGTATGCGTTTAATCGTCAATCGCCATGGAAACGGATTGCAATTGTCGCGGCAGGCCCTTTGATTAATCTACTGTTTGCTGTGGTTTTGTTTTGGATTCTCTTTTTACCTTCACAAGAACAGCTCAATACCCGAATTGGGAAAGTTATTCCCAATACACCTGCAGCCGAAATGGGATTAAAAGCAGGTGATCAAGTTGTATCTGTCGATGGTAAAGAAACACCTACTTGGGAGCGTCTAAATTTTGCACTGGTTGATCGTGCAGGTGAAACGGGTCAAATCCGTGTCATGGTCAATGATCAGGGTACAGATAAAACGGTAAATTTGCCGATACAAGATTTTTTGAAAAATCAGAGCCAATCAGCGCTTGATGTACTTGGTTTTCTGCCGTATCGTCCAGCCATGCCAGCAGTCATTCATCAGTTGAGTGAGGATGGTGCTGCAATACGTCAGGGGATGAAGGTTGGAGATCGCATTTTAAGTATAAACGGCTTAAAGATGAACGATTGGTTCGATGTGGTCGATATTGTTCAAAAATCACCTGAGAAATTGCTTAATATAGATGTCTTACGCGAGGGGCAGCTTGTTCACTTACAAGTGATGCCACAAGGTAAACGTGACAGTATGGGTAATGTTACAGGAATGCTGGGTGTTCAGAGTAATCCTGGTAAGGTAACGATTCCTGCTGAATATAAGCAGTTAATTCAATATACTCCTATCCAGGCAATGGGTATGGCTGTTGATAAGACCGTGCAAATCTCTGGCATGATATTGAATTCCATTGTGAAAATGGTTCGTGGTTTGATTGGTCTTGAGAATTTATCAGGTCCGATTACAATTGCTAAAGTTGCAGGTCAAAGCGCAGAAATGGGCTGGCAAACATTTATCTCTTTTATGGCTCTCATGAGTGTGAGTTTGGGGATTTTAAACTTGCTGCCGATTCCTATGCTGGATGGAGGACATTTGGTTTATTACTTTATTGAAGCCATACGCGGTAAACCTGTTTCCGAACAAATACAAATGTTCGGTCTAAAAATTGGTATGGTACTGCTCGGTAGCATGATGCTTTTAGCGCTTTTTAATGATTTTATGCGTCTATAAACGCTGATATGGAAAAATTAACTTACTGGAAAAAACTGGCATGCGGCACACACATTTATTAATGCCTTTGGCACTTGTTAGTGCTATGGCAGCGGTACAACAAGCATATGCAGCAAATGGTTTCATTGCACGCGAAGTAAAAATAGAAGGCTTAGTCCGTCTTACACCTTCAAATGTTTACAATATGTTACCGATTAACAGTGGGGATCGTGTTGATGATCCTACGATTGCCGATGCCATTCGTACATTGTATGCAACGGGTCTTTTCGATGACATCAAAACCTATAAGCAAAACGATGTCCTCACCTTTAGAGTGGTTGAACGGCCAGTCATCTCTAAAATTGAATTTAAAGGCAATAAGCTTATTCCTAAAGAGGCCTTGACTGAAGGTCTGAAAAAAATGGGTGTGGTTGAAGGTGATGTGCTTAAAAGCTCAGCACTACAGACCATTGAAACGGAACTTGAGCAGCAATATGCGCAGCAAGGTCGCTATGATGCAGACATCAAAGTTGAGACCATCGCGCAGCCAAATAACCGTGTTGCTTTAAAGCTGGATTTCTATGAAGGAAAGCCTGCTAAAGTTGTCGAAATCAATCTGATTGGTAATACTGTATTTAGTGACAGTGATATCAAGCAAGCCTTTGCCATTAAAGAGAGCGGCTGGTCTTCAATTGTTACGCGTAATGATCGTTATGCACGTGAGAAAATGGCGGCAAGTCTTGAATCACTGCGCGCGCTTTATTTAAACAAAGGGTATATTAATTTCAATATTAATAACTCTCAGTTAAATATCAGCGAAGACAAGAAAAAAATCTTTGTTGAAGTATCTGTTACTGAAGGCAGTCAGTTTAAATTTGGTCAAACCAAGTTTCTTGGCGATGCGCTTTATCAGCCACAAGAGTTAGAAGCTCTCAAAATCTATAAAGACGGTGATACTTACTCGCAAGAGAAAGTAAATGCTGTTAAGCAATTGCTTTTGCGTAAATACGGTAATGCTGGTTATTACTTTGCAGAAGTGAATGTTGTTCCGCAAATCAATAATGAAACCGGTGTGGTTGATCTTAATTACTATATCAACCCGGGTCAGCAGGTTAAAGTTCGTCGTATCAATATTACGGGGAATACCAAAACCGCTGATGATGTATTGCGCCGCGAAATGCGTCAGATGGAAGGCGCACTTGCAAGTAACGAAAAAATTGATCTTTCAAAAGTGCGTCTGGAGCGTACAGGCTTCTTCAAAACAGTTGATATCAAGCCAGTTCGTGTACCAAACTCACCAGATGAAGTTGATCTTAATGTCAATGTAGAAGAGCAGCATTCAGGTTCTACAACCTTGGCTGTAGGTTATTCTCAAAGTGCAGGTATTACCTTCCAAGCAGGTTTAAGTCAAACCAACTTGCTCGGTACGGGGAATCGTTTTGCACTTGACTTGACTCGTTCGCAAACACAAGACTATTACAACTTAAGTGTTACAGACCCTTACTTTACCATTGATGGTGTAAGTCGTGGTTACAACCTTTACTACCGTAAAACCAAACTCAACGACGAATACACTGTTAATAACTATGTCACGGATAGTTTTGGTGGCAGTTTGTCATTTGGTTATCCAATTGATGAAAATCAAAGCTTAAGTGCATCTTTGGGTATCGATTCGACTAAAGTAAAAACTGGTCCGTATGTCTCTACTTATGTACGTGATTACTTATTGGCGAATGGCGGAAAAACGACAGGTACATCGACATATTGTACTGTTGATCTGACCGAAGCGAATAACTTTACGTGTCCTGCAGGATCGACGGTTACTTATGACTCTCAATTTGAGGGTGACTATCTCACTTATATCCTCAACTTAGGATGGTCATACAACACCCTTAATCGTCCGATTTTACCAACCTCAGGTACGTCACATCGTGTTAACCTTGAAGTAGGTTTGCCGGGTAGTGACGTCGATTACCAGAAGTTATCATACGATACGCAAGCCTATTTCCCATTAGGAAAAGACTTCGTACTCAGAGGCTACGGTAAACTTGGTTATGGCAATGATTTACCATTCTATAAGAACTTCTTTGCTGGTGGTTACGGTTCGGTACGTGGTTTCGAAAGTAGCACATTAGGTCCGCGTTATCCGGGTGTTGTTTATCAAGAATCTGGTAAGACTGATCCTGATTGGGAAGCAGTCGGTGGTAATGCACTGGTGCAGTTTGGTACAGAGCTTGCACTCCCTGTACCGTTTAAAGGTGACTGGGCGCGTCAGTTCAGACCAGTGATCTTTGCTGAAGGCGGTCAAGTTTTTGACACCAAATGTGATCTTCCATCTGGGAAATATTCGATTAATGGTGTAGATGCCAAGAAGTATTGTGAAGATAACTACGGCTTCGATCTGGGTAACCTCAGATATAGTGTGGGTGTAGGCTTTACGTGGATTACGATGATTGGTCCATTATCTTTGAGTTATGCATACCCACTTAACAAAAAAGATGGTGACGATACACAATCGATCCAATTTGAAATTGGCCGTACTTTCTAAAGTACGGTTCACTTTTGATCTGTATGTTTTCCTGATTAAGGAACAGTTATGAATAAAATGAACAAAATTTTACTGGTTCTCGGTACTGCATCATCGGGTCTTACACATGCTGCTGGTATTGGAGTGGTTGATCTGGCTCGCGTAGTCGATAACAGCACCTATCTAAAACAGCAAAATGCAAATTTGAACCAGTCGGTAAAGCCAAGTACAACGCGTTTAGAACAGTTGGGTAAAGAGCTTGATGCGCTTCGCCAAAAAGCTGAAACTGAAGGGCGGAGTATGAAAGAAGCTGATATTCAAAAGCTGAATCAACAGTATCAGGCCAAATTAAGTGAGTTCAATTCAACTCAGCAAAGCTTGCAGACCAAAGTTCAGGGTGGGTTGCAGAATATGAACAACACCTTTGAAGCACGTGTCAAACAAGCGGCTGAGCAACTCAGAAAAGAGAATAATCTGGATTATGTATTGAATAAAAATGCAGTGATCGCATCGGATACAAAAGATGATTTAACTGACAAAATGATTCAAAAAGTGAATGCAATTAAATAATCCATGAAAGTTCATCAATATTCTTTAGAAACATTGGCTCATCTTGTACAAGGTGAGCTTTTTGGTGATGCAGCACTGAAATTGTCGGGTTTGGCAAGCCTTGAGCATGCAGATAACCAACACATTGCCTTTGTGAATGGAGAAAAGTATCTTGATGCTGCAATTTCCACACAGGCCGGTGCACTCATTGTTCAGCAAGAGTTGAAAGAAAAGCTGACACAGCATCAGAATTTTATTGTTGTGGATAATCCCTATCTGGCATTTGCTAAATTGACGCATGTTTTTGAAAAAAAGCATACGCAAACTGGAATTGAAGCGACGGCTCAAATACATCCATCAGTCGTTGTTCCTGAAAATGTCTATATCGGCCATTATGTAGTCATTGGTGAAGACTGCAAGATTGGTGAAAATACCGTTATTCTTTCTCATACTGTGTTGGCAGATAATGTATCTGTTGGTCATAATTGTATGATCGATTCACATGTTTCTTTGCTTGAAGGCACCACAATTTTGGATCGTGTACGTATCCATGCCAATACCGTGATTGGCGGGGAAGGATTTGGTTTTGCACCATATCAGGGTCGATGGCACCGTATTGTGCAATTAGGCAAAGTTCGAATCGGTAATGATGTGCGTATTGGTTCAAATTGCTGTATCGATCGTGGGGCACTTGATGACACTATTATTGAAGATGGCGTGATTATTGATAATCTTGTGCAAATCGCTCATAACGTGCATATCGGTGCGAATACTGCAATTGCAGCCAATTGCGGGATTGCAGGCAGTACCACAATTGGCAAAAACTGTATCCTTGCGGGTGCCTGTGGTGTGGTAGGTCACATCAACATTGCAGATAATGTGACGTTAACGGGAATGTCAATGGTCACAAAAAGTATTTCTGAAGCCGGAACTTATTCTTCAGGTACAGGTCTTTTGGACAATCATCATTGGAAACGTACAATTGTTCGCTTTAGACAATTAGCAGATGTGCCATTGACCCAAGTCATGAAACGACTCGATCATATACAAGCTCAAATTGAGTCTCTTGAATCAACTTTTAAATTGCGTAAATAGAATATGATGACTGAGTCAAACACTCCTGCGTTTACGATCCCTGAATTGCCAATGGACATTCAAAAAATTCGTGAATACTTACCGCACCGCTATCCATTTCTTTTGGTCGACCGTGTAACTGAAGTCGGTGAAAATAATATTGTAGGTTATAAAAACGTTTCGATTAACGAAGAGTTTTTTCAAGGCCATTTTCCAAACTATCCAATTATGCCTGGTGTTTTGATTGTCGAAGCACTGGCACAGGTAGCAGGTATTTTGGGTTTCATTATGAATAATGAAACACCAAAGCCGGGTTCTTTGTTTCTGTTTGCAGGCGCAGAGAAAGTACGTTTTAAAAAGCAAGTGGTTGCAGGTGACCAGCTGGTGTTAAAAGCTGAGCTTGTGATGCAAAAGCGTGGTATTTACAAGTACAATTGTATTGCGACAGTTGATGGTAAAGTCGCAACAACCGCTGAAATTATAGTTTCACATTTAAGAACAGAGCAGGCATGAGCAATAACGACCTAATTCATTCTACCGCTATTATTGATCCATCTGCTGTAATTGCAGCAGATGCTCAAATTGGGCCGTATTGTGTAATTGGTCCCAACGTCACGATTGGGGCTGGAACAAAACTTCATTCGCATGTCGTTGTTGGTGGTTTCACCCGAATTGGTGAGCATAATGAAATTTTTCAGTTTGCAAGCGTCGGTGAAGTGTGTCAAGACCTTAAATATCAAGGTGAAGAGACTTGGTTGGAAATCGGCGATCATAACCTGATTCGTGAGCATTCTAGTCTACATCGCGGTACAGTACAGGATAATAGCTTAACCAAAATTGGTAGCCACAACCTGTTGATGGTGAATACGCATATTGCCCATGATTGCCAAATTGGTGACCATAATATCTTCGCAAATAACGTGGGCGTTGCAGGTCATGTGCAAATTGGCAGCCATGTGGTTGTGGGTGGAAACTCAGGTATTCATCAGTTCTGTAAGATTGACTCGTATAGCATGGTCGGTGGTGCATCTTTAATTTTAAAGGATGTTCCAGCTTATGTTATGGTCTCTGGAAATCCAGCACATGCATTCGGTATGAATGTTGAAGGTATGCGTCGTAAAGGCTGGTCAAAGCATGTGATTCAATCTTTACGTGAAGCTTACAAGCTGATTTATAAGTCAGGATTGACCACTGAGCAGGCCATTGAAAAAATTCGTACCGATATCTTACCCGAAACGCCTGAAGTTGAACTTTTAATCGACTCAGTAACTTCTTCAAAGCGTGGTATTGTGCGTTAAGTCGTTAATAAAAAAAGACACTATCAAGTGTCTTTTTTTTGGCCTATTTGAAGTATTTTACTTCTTCGGCTTGAGGATAGGTTTTTAATAGCTTGGCCTTGAGTTGGTTGGCTGCTGTCGTGTTGTGTTCAACATCTTTGGCGATACTATAGAGCTGATAAAGTGAACGTGGCGCCTTGCTTGATGTTGGATAGCGTTTTACGACAATATCATAATTCTTTTTAGCTTCTGAATAGTTCACCGGATCTGTAGCCAAGTTAAATTCTGCTAACCAGAAGTAAGCGTTCCCTGTATAGATGCTATTGGGGTGATTCTTGATAAAATTTTGCATGGGAGCAATCGCTTTTTTTGCACCGCCTTGTTTATAGGCATCTAAAGCAACTGTGTAAGCGGCCTTTTCAAGTTCTACTGGATCTTGTTGATTAGCAGTAGGGGTAGCGTTATTGCCAGCTGGAGCTGAATTTGAGGCATCTGAAGGCGCAATGGTGGTATTTGTAGGGGATGCTGTATTCGACTGCGCATCCGGATCAGCAGAAGTACTATCAGGATCAAGTTTCTGATTCAATAACTCCAGTCGTTGATCAAGATCGGTATAGCGATTTTGTAAGTCATTCTTCAGTTTTTCAATTTCGTTGTCTTGTTCTTCTAATTTACCGCGTAAGCTACGAATCTCGTTTTCAAGCTGCTGGTTTTTTTGCATGAGCTCCCAGTTAATATTAATGGGTGCAGCAGGAGATGTACCAGATAAAGAACTACCAGTGTTTTGACTCAGACCACGCGATTCAATGGGAATATTTGCATATGTTTGTGCGCCAATAGAAAGAAGAACGGCTGTAAAAAGCAAATGCTTGTTGAGCATAAGAGAATTCCATTTAAAAACTTAGAAAAATGCGCTATGCATAAGACGAGCAGAGTCATCTTAAATACTGTTGTCATTTCATGTAGTCATTAAAGCATTGGTATATAGAAATGCAAGATGTACTTACAAACTTGTAGCATTTTAATAAGTGAAAGCATGAAACGATTCAATTGGTTTAAATTTTGCCTTTAAAATGAATGAGCTGATGATGAATTCACCACTTGAAACTGATTTTGACTTAAAACCTTAATTAGTACTTGCAAGGCTTATAAAAATCTCTATACTCTGTTCTTGCAATGGTAGCCCTGCTGGTGGCTTCGCAATTGTACTCTGTGAACCCCGCCAGGACCGGAAGGTAGCAACGGTAGCAGATCTATAATGTGCCGAGGTTTTGCTAGTAGGGTTACCACCATTCTAATCTTCTGCTGTGTAATTTATCGCTTTCAAAATAATATCCATATCAAAACCTCTATATTGTAAGAACCGAATTTGCTTTGCTTTTTGTTTAGGATCTTTCTCCACAGTATCACCAAACTTCTTTCTTTTTAATTGATATGCCTGTTCAAACCAGTCGATATCATTGAATTCGTCATCAATTAATTCACGATCAAGCGCTTTCTTCTTTAAAGCGTGTTTAATTTGATTAGGACCTTTACCTTTGCGCATTTGACTGGCCAGAACCATTTCTGCAACACGCTGATCACTTTGATAGTTCTGATCTGATAACTCCTCTACCAATTGTATGACTTCGGCTTGATCAAGCGCGTACAGATTGAGTTTCTCAATTAATTCAGCTTTGCTGTATTCTTTTCGCGTTAGAAGTGCAAATGCTAAAGAGCGAAGGCGAGTGCCTGTTAGGGTGGGATTATCGGGTTTCTTTTTTTGGAAATACATATTCAAACTCATGAAAAAACGCCCCAGAGGGCGTTTGATAGTGTGGTGGCTTAACTTTCAATAAAGTCGGGCTGTTCTTCTGGCTCATCATCATGCGCAGCGGCTGGATCTGTATTTTTGGTGAGCAATTGTTCGCGAATAGCGCGTTCAATTTCTGCCGAAATACTTGGATTTTCCTCAAAATAACGAATCACGTTATTTTTACCTTGTCCAATTTTGTTGCCTTGATATGAATACCAAGCACCTGCTTTTTGAACAATATTTTGTTGAACTGCGAGATCGACAAGTTCACCTAACTGGTTAACACCTTTACCGTACAGGATCTGGAAAATAGCTTCGCGAAAAGGAGGGGCCATTTTGTTCTTAACCACTTTTACTTTGGTTTCAGAACCGACGATTTCGTCACCTTCTTTTACTTGGCCAATACGACGGATATCCAATCGAACAGATGCATAAAATTTAAGTGCATTACCGCCCGTTGTGGTTTCAGGGCTTCCAAACATTACACCAATCTTCATACGAATTTGGTTAATGAAGATCACCATGCAATTAGAGCGTTTGGCATTACCCGTAATTTTACGTAGCGCTTGACTCATCAAGCGGGCTTGCAAGCCCATATGTGAGTCGCCCATTTCACCTTCAATTTCAGCTTTTGGGGTCAATGCGGCAACCGAATCGACCACGATTAGATCAATCGCACCCGAGCGAACCAGCATATCCGCGATTTCTAGGGCTTGTTCACCATTGTCTGGCTGAGAAACCAAAAGATTTTCAATATCAACACCGAGCTTGCGTGCGTATTGAGGATCCAGTGCATGTTCTGCATCGATAAATGCACATGTACCGCCAGATTTTTGACATTGAGCGATTGCCTGTAATGTCATGGTGGTTTTACCTGAGGATTCAGGACCGTAAATTTCAACAATACGACCCTTCGGTAAACCTCCAATGCCAAGCGCAATATCAAGCGTGAGCGAACCTGTAGAAACAGCTTCAACGGCTTGCACGGTATTGTCGCCTAAGCGCATAACTGTGTTTTTACCAAACTGTTTTTCAATCTGGCTTAAGGCAGCTTGTAATGCCTTACTTTTATTATCATCCATCTCACAACCTCAAAACTGTGTAATATCACTTTCATTCAAAGTGGATGTATTGAATTTCAACCTCGTTCCACTGATGTATAGTGACAGATTTGCTCTTTCTCTTCTATGTCGATAATGTGCTAGTACGACACATTATGACGCTCAAAACGCAAATGAGTTTACTCATCATTGTATGACCACGATTGATCGAACTGCTGATCATTATCTTGCTTGAACCGATTGATTTGTCTTCTATCTTTTTTGGATGGACGATGATCTGGTCGAGCTAAATTATGCAATTTTCTTTGCGAAGCAATCAACTCTCTTCGTGCAATACTGACAGGCGTTTCTTCGTACAACTGTTGTGCAACTGGAGCAGGGCCACGCATGCTCGATAGTGCTTTAACCACAACAGTTTTACGCTCGATTCCCTGCTGAATGGTAAGCTCCATTCCAATACGCACATCTTTGGAAACTTTTACGCGTTCATTGTTGTGGTGAACCTTGCCACCTTCAATTGCAGCTTTTGCTATTGAACGTGTTTTAAAGAAACGAGCTGCCCATAACCATTTATCGACTCGCATTGAATCGATACTTTTTTCTTCATGTTGCTGTTTTGACATCAAAATCCTTACAAAAGCCACAAAGCAGTTTGATTTTGCCTTTTTACTTTTAGGCACGCTACAGGTTCTAAATATAAGGGCTTTCTGAACAGTTTCAATAGTTCCATTATTTTTTTACACATTCAGTTTTATATTGTTCAAGCGAAACACAATGCTGTAAAGAGTGGGTAAAATAAAATATTTTTAGTTGTAATGAAAGATTAAAAAAGCCACATTAGTGGCTTATTTGGGGCTAATCACATAAAAATAGAGGACTAGAAATAGTAAAACGATTGAGGTCATGAATAGATAGGTATTGGCCGTATTGAAACTTTTTAAAAATTTAATTAAGTTCATAATGATATAACCCCATATATATTATTAGATTAGGTGATTTTCGATTCATATTTTAATTAAAAATGTGATTTTTATCTCATATTTTAGGTGAAAAGTTGTTTATTTATGTAAACATAAGAAAAAACTTAATGAAATCTTAGGTTTATTTGTATCATGGGGTTAATTTTAATCTTGCTGCTAAACGAATATACTCAATAAAGTCGATAAGAGAATAAATGAAGCTATGTTTGTTATATCTGATCCGGTGTCTCATGATCCATTGTTGTTGAAAATTCTTGATATTTTAGCTCATGCCTCGGAAATACTGGTTCAAGAGTTTGATACTTATGCATCGGGAAAAGTGTTTAAGATTGATCGGAAAGAGGATACTTCTCCAGTCACTCAAGCGGATCTTCGCGTCAATCAGTATATGACTGAGGAGTTGGCAAAACTTGAGCCGTTCTATCCTGTACTTTCTGAAGAAAGTGAAAGTGTGCAGCGATCCGAATGGAAAAGTTTCTGGATGCTTGATCCACTCGATGGGACAAAAGAGTTTTTACATAAACGGCAAGAATTTACGATCAATTTAAGTTTGGTGTGTGGTGATAAAACAAACTTTTCAGCTTTGGTTGTGCCTTGTAAATGTGTTGTTTATTTAGGATATCTCGATCAACATCCCTATAAATACGAGTTTCAGTCCAAACGCTGGTGGCGTTATCAAGCAGATAGCGATCAGCATTCAAATGTAATTCGAGTTGGCTTAAGTCATAACAATAAAAATGATCAGTATCAGCAACTCATGACGTATCTGGAGCAACACTATACTGTTGAGCGTTTAGAAGCGGGCAGTGCTTACAAATTTTGCTTAATGCTTGAAGGTGAGATTGATCTCTATCCACGTTTTCATCCCACTTCTGAGTGGGATACCAGCGCAGGTCAGGGGCTTTTAGAAAGTATAGGCGGAGGGTTGGTCTCTTTGAAAGGATTGCCTTTTAAGTATAACGTTCGCGATACCTTATTGAATAAAGGCTTCTTAGCATTTGCCAGCCCTAAGTATGAAAAGCTTGCCAAAGACCTGTTGAGTCATATGGACAATTATAATTGAGTGTTTTTTGTTGCGTGATATAGTGATAACGTAATAAAGAATTAATGATTTTGATCATGACACTTAAATTGCTTCCTCCCAGCATGTTCCGAGCTTTAGATCTACTTCCAGATCCAAACATACCTGTGACTTTGTTTACCCGCCATTCACTGAGAGAGTTGGTGAATGGGCAAGGGCTGGCTGGCTATGATCTACAGTTAACTGATCAAGGACGTGAGTTAGCCAAAGCATGGGGGGCTTACTTGATTGAAAATACTGGTCGAACCATTCAGCATTGTATTTCAAGTCCTATTCAGCGCTGTGTTGATACTGATGCATTGATCATTGAGGGTGCCGATGCGGTGGCACGTTGCCCAAATACCCATACGATTGAAATTGTCGAGCAAGGTTTGCTGGTGGAGCCAGGAAGTTTTGTGCTTGATATCAAACAAGCTGCACCTTTCTTCAGACAGCAGGGTGCGCTTGGTTTTATAAATAGTTTTGTAAATAACGCGCTACCCGGTATGAAACATCCGATTACGGGTGTATTCGATGTGCTTGAGTTGATTTATAACACGCACCCTTCTGCACCTTATGGTTTAAGTCTTGCGGTCAGTCACGATACAATTATTGCAGCGATTGTCGCAGTCATGGCTGGGCGTCAACAAATTGATCAAGAAGATTGGCCTGCCATGATGGAAGGTTTATTTGTATGGTTTGAAGGAGATGATTTTGCTGGGAGCGAGCTAAACTGGTTGTGGCGTGGTGAACGACATCATTTGAAGGTTTCTGATTTCTTAAATCGACATGAGTAATGACAAAATCAGATAAGCTAAATAGCAGACATAAAAAAAGCCCCATCGGGCTTTTTTTATGAATTACTTAGTTAGAAGCAAGTGCTTTAACTTGAGCATTCAAGCGGCTCTTGTGACGAGCTGCTTTGTTTTTGTGGATGATGCCTTTGTCAGCCATACGGTCGATTACAGGAACAGCTTTTTTATAAGCTTCTGTAGCAACAGTATAATCACCAGCTGCAATTGCATTTACAGTACGTTTGATGTATGTACGAACCATAGAACGCAAGCTTGCGTTGTGTTTGCGCGCTTTAACGTTTTGACGCGCACGTTTTTTTGCCTGAGCAGAGTTTGCCACTCTTGCACTCCTTGAAATTTGATTGGTCTGGGCGGGCTGAAGCTTTACTTAAAAAATAAAACAATCACCAGCCCGTAAACAAGTGCCATATTTTGATGAATCCCTGTCGGTAAGTCAAGCCTTGAGACGTTTTTGCTACGTTTTTGATGCTGATTAATGCCAAAGAAAACGTTAAATTAGCTATAAAAATAATTCGGTAGTAAAAAACATGTCTAATTTAAAAAATAAAGCACTGGTTTTGGGTTCAACGGGTTTGGTTGGAAGCGCATTACTTGAACAGCTACAAACTTCAGCATTCTTCGATGCGATCACCGTTATTGTACGGCACAAAAATGACGCATTGAATGATATTCCTCGTGTTGAACAATATGTGCTCGATGATTTTTTATTATTAAATGATGAAGATTTGTCTGGATATACCCATGTTTTTAGCTGCTTAGGCACAACTTTAAAAAAAGCAGGGTCTAAACAAAAATTCTATGCGGTGGATTACGAGATCAATGCACATGTAGCAGATTTGCTACAGAATCAGCAAACACACTTTCTATTTATCAGTGCATTAGGTGCAAACGTATCTTCTATGTTTTTTTATAACCGCGTGAAGGGGGAGCTCGAAGAATATATTAAATCGCTTGGGCTATATCGAGTATCGATTTTCCAGCCGTCACTTTTAATAGGCATGAGAGACGAGCAGCGTTTACTTGAAGGAGTTGGACAGCGCGCATTTACTGTTTTTGAGCATCTTGTGAAGAAGCCATTTTTATATAAGCCGGTTCATGCAGATCAAGTGGCTAAAGCAATGCTAACTGCGTCAAAGCAGCAAATACAACCTTTACAGATATATGATAATTTGCAGATTCAAACAATGACATAAATGGAGAATAAAATGACAACAGTGGTACCGTTTGTGACCTGTGATTTACTTGATGATCATCCAGACAAAAATATTCAAGTACTGGTGCCATCGTTAGACGGTAAGAGTTTTAAAAGTTATGGTGCACGCCAAACCTTTGGGGGAGAAATTGTTACAGTGAAATGCTTCGAGGATAACTCCCGGGTAAAAGAGCTGTTAGCAACGCCTGGGCATGGAAAGGTGCTAGTGGTAGATGGCGGTGCATCGATGCGCTGTGCATTAATGGGTGATATGATTGCCGCATCTGCTGTAGAACATGGCTGGCATGGGGTTGTGATCTACGGGTGTGTCCGTGATGTTGACGTACTACGAACACTTGATCTGGGTGTGCATGCATTGGCTGCAATTCCTCAAAAAAGTCATCGCAAAGGGATAGGCGAAACACATATTCCTGTTTATTTTGGAAATGTGACATTTCAGTCTGGCCATTATCTATATGCCGACAACAATGGAATAATTGTGACAGAAGAACCACTTCATCAATTTTAATAAAGGTTGTTTTATGCTGATTCATCAAGTTAAAGTTTTACAATCCGTTGCTGCCAGTATTATTGAAGGCGGGCGCGGAGTGACTGGAACTGCATTTCCAAAGCAGCCAGAAAAACCGATTAAACTCTATGAGTTTGAAGGATCGCCCTTTTCTCGACGTGTTCGAGAAGTTCTTACCTTATTAAATCTGGATGTTGAAGTCTATCCATGTCCTAAAGGTGGGCAAAAGTATAGGAAACTTGTAAAAGAAAAAGGCGGTAAGACTCAATTTCCTTTCCTAATTGATGAAAATACGGGTGATCAGTTGTATGAGTCAGAGCTGATTATTCAGCATCTATTTAAGCATTATGGACAAACTGGCAAAACACCTGAGAAATATGCTCATTATCCGAAATTGCCTGTTGCAGGGATACTGGCAACGCTTGTCAATACAGCACGTGGTGTATGGGTCAATAAGAAAATTATTGATCGGGCAGCGCCAGAGCAGTTACTTGAGTTGTGGAGTTTTGAGGCGAGTCCTTACTCTCGTTTGGTTCGAGAGACGCTAACAGAATTGGAGTTACCTTATCTTTTGCATAATGTCTCTAAAGAGCGTTGGCAAGATATGGGGCCGGCTGTTTTACGATTGAAACCTGGTAAATATTGCCCACTGAAAGGTGGGAAGCGTGAAAAGCAATTGCCACTCATGCAGGGGAAAATGCAAGTGCCGTATTTGTATGATCCAAATACGCAAACCAAATTATTTGAGTCGGCGCTTATTGTTCAATACTTGAAAAAACAGTATGGACATTCTTAAACACCCAATCTAATCAATTTGGACATAATGCATGAGATTGCCAGAATGCGTGTTACGTGTTCTGGCATGACGAAATCGGGTAAAATTGAACATCCTGATTGAAGCTGAGACAAGACATGTTTAAAAAAATCACGGACTGGATGGGTGGCTCCAAAAACAATCTAGAAGCCCAGTATATGAAAGATCATGACATCTCATATCATCCTGAACAGGGCTACTGTGTAAACGGCATAGTGGTAAACACGCTTTCAGAACGACTCGAATATTTTTCGAATCGCCGTCTGAATCGTTTCGATGATTTGGCAGCGCTTTACCTTGCAAGTATTGTGATTAATGAAAAAATCGATCTTGAAATTGCTACTGGAAACTATGTGCAGCGGCTACAAAATAACGAGAATAACTTACGAGAATTCAAGGCAATTATTGAAAAATTGAATCATTATTATCGAGAGTTTAAACGAGATAAGTAAGGCATAGATCAATTCGGACATGCTAAGATACAGCGCATGTCTACTAGATATGCGACCTCAATGTTCCAACACGAAATTTCACAACTCAAATTACAGCAATTAAAAACAGGCGAGAAACGCTGGATCGGTTCACTCTTGGGTTCATCTGGATCACTTCTATTCAAAGAAATGTCTGCCCAAATCTCCTCACTGATTGTGGTGGTTGCAAAGAATAGCCAGCATCTTGCACAACTTGAAAGTGAATTGGAATTTTATGGCATAAAACCGGTTATTTTTCCAGATTGGGAAATTCTTCCATACGATCGTCTTTCACCGCATCAAGATATTGTGTCTGAACGTCTAGCAATATTGGCCAATATGCCGCAGCAGGGCGTATTATTGATTTCAGCTTCAACGCTTGCACAAAAAATTGCCCCAATTTCTTGGATTGTGGGGGAGCATTTTGACATTCAGGTTGGGCAGAAATTTGACTTAGAAAAAGAAAAATTAAGATTGATTCAGGCAGGATATCATTTAGTCGATACTGTATATGACCATGGTGAATTTGCAGTTCGGGGTAGTATTATGGACATTTACGCCTCTGGACAATCACAGCCCATTCGTATCGATTTGTTTGATAATGAAATTGAGACATTAAAGTTTTTCGATCCTGAAACCCAGCGTACGACAGAAAGTTTAAAGCAATTTCGTGTTTTACCTGCTAAAGAGTTTCCATTAAAAGAAGGTCGATCTGTTTTTCGTGAGCGTTATGCAGAAGCATTTCCAACTGCAAATCCAAAGAAAAATCCGATTTATCAAGATGTTTTAGACGGTATTGCATCGCCTGGTGTTGAGTTTTATCTGCCGCTATTTTTTAGTAAAGAAAGTGTACAACAGGGTAGTTACTTTACTTCGTACTTACCTAAAAATTGCATTGTCATTACAAATGATACATTGGATGAGATTTTAATCTCATTTTGGAAAGATGTGTCACAGCGTTATGAAAGCCGCCGACACAATATCGATCACCCAATTTTGGCGCCAGAAGAATTATTTTTAACGCCTAATATAGTGTTAGAGCAACTCAATCAACTGCCTCGTATCGAAGTGTCAACTGCACCAGCTCCATCTCGTGCAGGTGCAATTAACTTACCAACAGCAGAACCTGTACGATTACCTGTCGATCCAAAAAAACAGCAACCTTTTGAAGTCGTAAAAAACTATATTGATTCGGCTGGTCATCCAGTTTTACTTGTTGCAGAAAGTGCCGGTCGCCGTGAAACCCTAAAGGATGCGCTACGTCCAAGTTTGGGTGATATCCCAACAATCGACAGCTTTCAAGATTTTCTAAAGCAGCAGCATCCTATTTCAATTACCAGTGCGCCTCTTGATCGTGGTTTGGTGATCGTTGATCAACTGTCGGTTATTTCTGAAAATCAACTTTATGAGCATCGAGTCGTTCAGCGTCGTCGAAAACGCCAGCAAGATGTCTCTGAAGAGTTTCTGATCCGCAGTTTAACAGAACTTAGTATAGGTGCCCCGGTTGTACATATCGATCATGGTGTAGGGCGTTATGCCGGTTTGGTCACGCTGGAGATTGATGGACAGGACTATGAGTTTTTGCAGCTCGATTATGCCGATGCTGCAAAAGTATATGTGCCTGTCACCAATTTACATTTGATTAGCCGCTACAGTGGAGGGGATCCAGATTTAGCGCCATTACACAAAATTGGCACTGATGCATGGAACAAGGCCAAACGTAAAGCACTGGAGCAAATTCATGATGTGGCTGCGGAGTTGCTTCACATACAAGCACGGCGTCAATCTAAGCCGGGATTTGCGTTTGAGCTGGATCATAGTCTGTATATGCAATTCTCAAGTGGCTTTGCTTATGAAGAAACACTCGATCAAGCTAATGCTATTGAGGCGACCTTGCATGACATGCAACTGGCTAAGCCAATGGATCGTTTAGTATGTGGTGATGTTGGGTTTGGAAAAACTGAAGTGGCCATGCGTGCGGCATTCGTCGCGGTGCAAAACAATAAGCAAGTGGCTGTATTGGTTCCCACGACACTATTAGCCCAACAGCATTATGAATCTTTCAAAGATCGCTTTGCCGACTGGCCGGTACGTATTGAAGTATTATCGCGATTCGGTTCGAATAAAACCCATCAAAAAAATATTGAAGATTTAGAGGTGGGTAAAGTCGATATTGTGATTGGTACACATAAGTTACTTCAGGAAACCGTCAAATTTCATGATCTTGGACTGATGATTGTCGATGAAGAGCATCGCTTTGGTGTTCGTGATAAAGAGCGAATCAAAGCCATGCGTGCAGATGTCGATATGTTGACCCTTACAGCAACACCAATTCCGCGAACTTTAAATATGGCATTTTCGGGCATGCGCGATTTATCTATTATCGCAACGCCACCAGCCAGACGTCTAGCAGTCAAAACGTTTGTTCAAGAACACACCGATGACTCCATTAAGGAAGCCATTTTACGCGAGTTGCTTCGAGGTGGTCAGGTTTATTTCCTGCACAATGAAGTGGATACCATTGAGCGTGCAGCAGAAAATATTCGTAATTTGGTGCCAGAAGCGCGTGTCGCTGTGGCGCATGGTCAAATGCGCGAGCGCGAGCTTGAGCAAGTGATGCAGCAGTTTTATCACAAAGAATATAATGTTTTGGTTTGCTCAACCATTATTGAAACGGGTATTGATGTACCCAATGCCAACACCATTATTATAGAGCGAGCCGATAAGCTAGGTTTGGCGCAACTCCATCAGCTTCGTGGCCGTGTTGGACGATCGCATCATCAAGCTTATGCCTATCTATTGGTGCCTTCAATCAAACACCTTAAAGGGGATGCAGAAAAGCGTCTGGATGCGATTCAACGCGCATCAACGTTAGGGGCCGGTTTTATGCTGGCTACAGAGGATTTAGAAATTCGTGGTGCAGGCGAACTATTGGGCGAGCAGCAAAGTGGATCTATGCAGGCGATTGGTTATAGCCTGTATATGGAAATGCTTGAAAAAGCAACCAAAGCGATTCAAAAGGGTAAAACGCCTAACTTTGATGCGCCGCTCACGCTCACAGCCGAAATTAATTTACATATGCCGGCTTTGATCCCGGATGAATATTTGGGCGATGTACATCAGCGCTTACTGTTTTATAAGCGTATCAGTAATACCGACACTCAAGAGAAACTAGACAATATTCGAATGGAATTGATTGACCGGTTCGGTACACTACCACCTGCTGTGAAGCAATTGTTTAGTATTCATCACATTCGACTGCAAGCTGAGCAGTTGGGAATCACCAAAATTGATCTCAACACGCAAGGTGGCTACATCGAGTTTGCTCAAGATACACCAGTTCAGGCAATCAGTATTATTCAGCTTATGCAAAAGCAACCGACCTACTACCGTATGGAAGGTGGGCAGCGCCTTAAAGTCATGGTTCAGCTTGAAGCATATGAAAAACGTATCCAATTTGCGCAGGATTTATTATCTAAACTTATTAATGAGTTGAATGTATAAAAGCAAATTAGCGTGCTGTATTTAACTCGATTTTTTTGAACAAAATCATTGATATTTGTAAGTAAACACTTGGCTAATAATATTCACATCACAACTGATGTGATAGTATTAGCCATCACTGTTATTGTGTCATTTATAAAGATATGTTTAGTTTGCATCCACAACTTGCTCAAGATACTTTTTTTGTTGGCGACTTTCCGCTTTCAACATGTCGTTTAATGAATGATATGCAATTTCCATGGCTTATTTTAATCCCACGTGTTCCTGGGGTTTCAGAGCTTTATGAACTGAGCCAAGCTGATCAAGAACAATTTTTGAGAGAATCAAGCTGGTTGTCGAGCCAACTGGCGCGCGTGTTTCGTGCAGACAAAATGAATGTGGCTGCACTCGGTAATATGGTGCCTCAATTACACTTTCATCATGTTGTGCGTTACCAAAACGATTCTGTTTGGCCGAAACCGGTATGGGGAACACCTGCGGTCCCGTATTCTAATGATGTTTTAGCGCATATGCGTCAAACCTTAATGCTGGCATTGCGTGGTCAAGGTGATATGCCATTTGACTGGCGTATGGACTAAGTCCAATGTGCTGCATCTGGAATGATGCAGCCTAAGCTGCGAAGTGGAGGATAGGATGCTCACGAGATTGCTTGAGAGAGAGCCTCAACAATTTATGTATTTTCATCGGATGATGGGATACTTCATTCTCTCACTCAATTTGGTGATATATGCCTTCACTTCACCTTATTCAACTGTTCAAATCTTTGTTCCTGCGCTTTTCCTAGCCATCTTAATTGTTATTCCAAAACTTAATCGCTACTTAGAAGATAAGTTTGAAAGAAAAGTTGTTCTCAGCGTTTTTTTTATTATAGATACCATTGTGGTATCAATGTTTCTGGCGGGTGTTCATTTAAATCTTGTTTTAACTTTTGTTAGCCTGTTTGCACTTTTATACAGTGCGATCAACAGCCGAATTCCATTTGCTGTGATGGCTCTGGCTGTATTATCTGGTATTGCCTTTTTTTACTTCAACACACTGTTTGTTTTCGGTTTTCATGGTTATCTCGGAGCGACTAGCCAAGAATTAATCGTGATCAGTTTGATTTGCCTGATTATTTTTATCAGTATGGGCAATTACTATCAAAATTTATATATTGAAAAACTCAACTTAGAGCGTCAAGACTATTACAACCAAATGACGCGCTATATGACATTTGCTAATCAGTTAAGCCGTTATGCACCTTTGCAGTTATGGCAGTCGATTATGCGCGGAGAGTCAGAAGCTAAAATTGAATACAAACGTAAAAAATTGACCGTATTTTTTTCTGATATTCAGGGATTTACCGAGCTTTCAGAAACATTGATTCCAGACGATTTGGCTTTTTTGCTCAATGATTATTTGAGTCATATGACTGAAATTGCCAATCAGTACGAAGCAACAATTGACAAGTTTATGGGCGACGCCATTTTAATTTTCTTTGGTGATCCAAATTCTCAGGGTGTTCAGCAAGATGCCAGATCCTGTGTTGAGATGGCCATTGCGATGCGTCAGCAAATGAAACTGTTACGAGAGCGCTGGAAAAAAATGGGATATCCCGCTTTAAATATTCGGATGGGAATTAGTACGGGTTATTGCCACGTGGGAAACTATGGTGCGACATACCGTATGGCCTATACCATAGTAGGTCGTGATGTTAATTTGGCAGCACGTTTGCAATATGCAGCAGAAGTTGATGAAATTTTAATTTCGGATGAAACTTACCAGCTCATTAAAGATGATTTTTTATGTGCGCCGAAAGCGCCAATTTATTTAAAAGGTATTCAAAACGCGGTTAAAACTTGGCAAATTCTTGAAAAATATACGGGAAGCCATGAGGAGTTTCAGCGCTGGTTTGATTATGAGTATAAAGGCTTTCATCTACTGTTAAATTTAGAAGAAGTACAGCGTTATGAATACGCACAGCTGATTGTAGTGATGGAAAAAATGATCCAGCGTATTCAAGATCAGCAGGCAATCACCAATAGTGAAGGCGTGGTGAAGTTGTCACTTGAAGATGAAGTAAAATCCGAATAATCCGCTAAAGCATATAAAAAAGCCATCGTTGAACGATGGCTTTTTCTTGATTAATGATTTTCTGAGGCATGATTGATGGTGTATTTTGGAATTTCGACTTCCAAATCTTCAGTCACCACTTTTACTTGGCAAGACAAACGTGAATCTGGCTCTAAGCCCCAAGCACGATCAAGTAAATCTGCTTCAACATCATTCATTTCATCAAGGCTATCAAAGCCTTTACGAATAACCACGTGGCATGTAGTACATGCGCATGACATATCGCAAGCATGTTCAATCTTAATGCCGTTTGCAAGCAAGCTTTGACAAAGGTTGGCATTTTCTTCTACTTCAAACTCAGCACCATCTGGGCAAATTTGTGTATGCGGAAGAACTTTAATACGTGGCATAGTAATTCACCTGTTTTATTTCTGTGAGTTTGACCAATCTTCAAGTTTGGTGCCTTTAAGTGCATGATCGATATGACGATTCATGCGCATAGCAGCAAATTCATCGCTATGCACCTTAAGCTTGGCGACAGCTGCTTCAATTTGAGCAATATCATTCGATTGTAATTGTTGCTGAAGCGCTTCTTTCGCTTGAACAAGTGCTTTTGCCTGCGATGAATCGAGTAATTCAGCATCGGCTTTCAATGCTTGTTCGAGTGCTTCGAGTTCGCGTTGCGCTTCAACTTTGGTTTCTTGCAAGTGACGAAGATTTTTATCTTCTTCGGCATGCTCGAAACCTTCTAACAATAGGCGTTCTGTATCTGCAGAAGAAAGCCCATAAGACGGTTTAATATCGATCTGTGCTTTGACGCCGGATGTGGTTTCTTGCGCAGAAACATTGAGTAAGCCATCTGCATCCACTTGAAACGTAACTTCAATGCGTGCCTGACCCGCAGTCATTGGTGGAATACCATGCAGTACAAACTTACCCAGAGAACGACAATGTTCAACCAGATCACGCTCGCCTTGAACCACATGAATCAACATTGCAGTCTGGCCATCTTGATACGTGGTAAATTCTTGGCGGCGTGCCACAGGAATTGCAGTGTTACGAGAAATCAGTCGCTCAACCAAACCACCCATCGTCTCTAAACCTAAAGACAATGGCGTAACATCCAACAGAAGTGATCCATCTTGTGTATTACCAATCAATTGATTGGCAGTGATCGATGCACCAATTGCCACGACTTCATCAGGATTGATTGAACAGAGTGGTTCTTGTTTGAATACTTCACGCACCACATTTTGAACGGCATACGAACGTGTAGAACCACCCACTAAAACCACTTTCTCAATCTCATCTAAACTGAGTTTTGCATCACGTAAGACACGTTTACAAACACTAATGGTTTTATCAAGTGCAACTTGAATAATCGACTCAAAATCACTACGGGTAAGTACGATCTGATGATCCAGTGCTTTAAAGGTCACTTCAGGCGATTCAGAGAGTTGTTCTTTTGCACTACGTGCAGCCACAATAAAGGCTGCATATTCGTGATCATCGAGTGACTCAATCTGTAACTGTTTTTTCACCCATTTAACAATGAGTCGATCTAAGTCATCACCGCCTAAAGCCGTATGTCCACCAGTGGCCAGTACTTCAAAAACACCTTGTGAAAATCTTAAGATGGAAACGTCGAATGTTCCGCCACCCAAGTCGTAAATCACATAATTGTGGTCTTGAGCTAACTGGTTTTCTTGATCTAAACCGTATGCAATAGCCGCCGCAGTGGGTTCGTTCAATAAACGCAACACGTTTAATCCAGCAAGCTGGGCCGCATCGCGCGTTGCCTGACGCTGTGCTTCATCAAAATACGCAGGCACCGTAATTACAGCACCATTAATCGGATTTTTTAGGCTATCTTCTGCGCGAAGTTTGAGCTGAGTCAAAATGGCTGCAGAAATTTCGACTGGCGTTTTACGTCCTTGCGCCGTTTCAAATGCAGGCATTTCATTGTCATTGCCCACCAGTTTGTACGGGTGCTGAAACTTAATATCCGCTTTTGAGCGTCCCATAAAGCGCTTGACCGAAACTATGGTATTTTGCGGATCAGTAGTCAAAAATGGTTTGGCATCGTTGGCATATTCAATCGACTGATCGGCGTAATGCACAATCGAAGGAAATAAGACATGGCCTTTTTCGTCCTGTAATACTTTGGCTTGCCCAGAAAGAACTGTTGCAACCAAAGAATGTGTTGTTCCAAGGTCAATACCAATCGCAATGCGATGCTCGTGTGGGGCACTTGATTGACCAGGTTCAGCAATTTGCAAGAGTGCCATGTAAAATCCCTTGAGTAAATCTATGCAGTAAAATTAAAAGTCATCATCAAGATCGAAGCTATCTTCATCAAGTAGCTGATCTTCTGCTTTGTCTATATCGTTTAAGACTCGTTGAAAAAAACGTAATTTTCGTACGGTGTCACGTGCTTCCGACCAGTCTTCATCGTTATAGTCAATTTTAAATTCGCGAATAAGACCATCGATCCATTGATTCACTTCATTTTTGAGTAAATCAAGCTCAGATGGAGTCGAGGCTTCATCAAGCTGCTCTCTAATTTCGAGTGCAGATTGTAAAAATTCAAAATCATGAATAGATTGGTCGAGGTGATGATCTTGTTTTTTCAACGCCAACATATAGGCAGCACGACTATCGACATTACTTAAGGTTTTGTAAGCCTGATTAATGTCACTAGATTGAATAAGCGCCTGTTCTTTATCTACAGCTTTATCTGGATGATACTGCTGCTGTAATTTCAGAAAATTATTTTTTAAAGTGACTAAATCAATGTCGAGTGCTACCGGTAAGTCAAACAACTCAAAATGATTCATGGGAGATGAATTCCGAAGTTAATCATAAATTAAAAACAGTGAAGATCACTGTTTTTAATTAAGAAGAAGGGAAGGTTAAGGATTAAACGGTAAAGGATTCACCGCAACCACATTCACCTTTTTTATTTGGATTATTAAATTCAAAGCCTTCATTCAATCCATTTTTGACGTAGTCCATCTCCAAACCTTCGAGATAAACTAGACTTTTTGGATCTACAAACACTTTTACACCATGCTGTTCAAAGATTTCATCGTGCTGATTAACATCATCGACAAACTCAAGCACGTAAGCCAAACCGGAACAGCCAGAAGTTTTCACACCCACCCGTATGCCTTCGCCTTTACCACGGTTAAGCAAATAGTTGCGCACATGAGTTGCTGCATTTTCAGTTAAGTGAATCATGAAAACTCCGTTGTAGTGCTAATTAAGCTTTTGATTGCTTGTTGCGATAATCGACAATTGCGGCTTTGATTGCATCTTCTGCAAGTACTGAACAGTGTACTTTTACAGGAGGTAATGCAAGCTCGGTTGCAATATCGATATTTTTAATCGCTTGTGCTTGATCAAGCGTCTTACCTTTTAGCCACTCTGTTACCAAAGAGCTTGAGGCAATCGCAGAACCACAGCCATAAGTTTTAAAGCGTGCTTCTTCGATAACGCCTTCATTATTTACTTGGATCTGTAAGCGCATTACGTCGCCACATGCAGGGGCACCCACCATGCCAGTGCCTACATTTTCAGCATTTTTGTCTAAAACGCCAACGTTACGTGGGTTTTCGTAATGATCAATTACTTTTTCGCTATAAGCCATGTTGCTTCTCCAAACCTCGGGGTCAGCCTAATATTAAATATGAGGGTTAAAACACCGATTTCAATTAAAATTAGTGTTCAGCCCATTCAACCGTAGAAAGGTCGATACCTTCCTTGTACATATCCCAAAGCGGAGAAAGTTCACGAAGTTTCTCAACAGCGGCTTTGGTTACTTCTAGCACGTGATCAATATCCGCTTCTGTGGTGTATTTACCGAAGCTAAAACGAATTGAGCTGTGTGCAAGTTCATCCGACAAACCAAGAGCACGTAATACATACGATGGCTCAAGGGTAGCAGATGTACATGCTGAACCACTTGATACAGCAGCATCTTTTAATGCCATCATCAAGGATTCACCTTCCACAAAGTTAAAACTTACGTTAAGGAAGTTTGCAACGTTTTGTGTCGGATGACCATTTAAGAAAACTTGCTCTAGACCTTGCAAGCCATTCCATAATTTGTCACGTAAAACACGTAAACGCGCTTGTTCTGTTTGAATGCTTTTTCCTGCAAGTTCAAAAGCTTCACCCATGCCAACAATTTGATGAGTTGCCAAAGTACCCGAACGCATACCACGCTCGTGACCACCACCGTGCATTTGTGCTTTTAAACGAACGCGTGGGGTACGACGAACATAAAGTGCACCAATACCTTTAGGGCCATAAGCCTTATGCGCAGAGAAGCTCATCAAGTCAATTTTCATGGTCGTAAGATCGATTTCGACTTTACCTGCTGCTTGGGCAGCATCGACATGAAGGAATGTTTTATTAGCACGTGTAAGTTCGCCAATTGCAGCAACGTCAGTTACCGTACCCAATTCGTTGTTGACCAACATAAGTGAAACAAGAATGGTGTCTGGACGAAGCGCAGCCTTCACCATTTCAGGTGTAATCAAACCTGTACGTGGCTCTGGCTCTAGATAGGTGATCTCAAAACCTTCTTCTTCTAGTTCGCGGCATGGATCAAGCACAGCTTTGTGTTCGATTTTGCTGGTAATAATGTGCTTACCTTTCGAACCGTAGAATTGTGCGATACCCTTAAGCGCAAGGTTGTCAGATTCTGTTGCACCAGAAGTCCAAACGATTTCGCGTGGATCTGCTTTAATTAAATTGGCAACTTGTTCACGTGCATATTCAACTTTTTCTTCAGCTTGCCAGCCATATGCATGTGAACGCGATGCAGCATTACCGAATGTGCCTTCAAAAGTAAGACATTCCATCATACGTTCCGCTACTTCTGGAAGAACGGGAGTGGTGGCTGCATAATCAAGATAAATCGGACGTTTCATGTCAAATACCTGTAACCGAAAGAAGCGGTGAATCGAAATGAACTGAATTTTGACGTAGTGCAACGGTTTGAACGTTGTCGCGTGCGATCAAGTCAGCCAGTGTGATTTTTGCTAAGTAATCGGCAATGTGGTGAGAAAGTTCTTGCCATAAGTCATGTGTTAAGCACATTGCACCGTTTTGGCAGTTGCCTTTATGGTCACAACGCGTGGCATCGACAGTTTCATTAACTGCTTCAATGATTTCTAAAACCGTGATTTCGGCAGAGTTGCGTGCCAAGTGGTAACCACCATTTGCTCCGCGAACACTCGAAACCAAGCCATGACGCTTAAGTTTTGCAAAGAGTTGTTCGAGATAGGCCACTGAAATGGATTGGCGAGCTGCAATTTCTGCTAGCGTGATCGTTTGTTCAGTTGGCTGCAAGGCTAAATCAAGTAAAGCAGTCACTGCGTAGCGACCGCGAGTTGTAAGACGCATGATTCGGTACACATGTTGAGACTAGATAATGGAATTTTATGAATCCTGACTAAATTAGTCAAGTTTTTTCACTGTCATTTAAATCGCTTTAGATAATCAGATTTTTCTATTAGTTGTAATTCAGCCACGTAGTATACACCAATAACAAAACCAAAACGATTGTCGTAATACCAAAGCCGACATTGATGATGCGCTGACGACGCTCCAAACGACGTAAACGGTTTTTATATTGTTTTACTTCGACAGTTAGCGTATTGATATGGGTGCGTTGCTGATCAATCTTGTCCAAGAGGGGAGCGATTCGCTTTTTTGAACCTAAAATATCATCTGGAGAAGCCGGTTGGTTTAACCATTGTTTCCAGTCTGCAAAAAGCTTAGGTACACTAAAGTGAAGAATGATATCTTTAAATTGTTCTTTAAGCTGTTCGTCGCCTTCAATACGCATTTTTTTGATGCTATAGCGATTACCCACAGACAACACTTTAAATAAATCCATTAAAGTCGTATTGACGGTAAGATCTACCGGGTGCTCTGGCGCTTTATAATCGAACAAAATGCCTTTTTCACAAAACTGTACATAACAGTCGAAATAAGGAAGATAACTGTTGATGCGGATGGTCACTTTGTTCTGAACAAACTTTTTTGCTTGCAAAGCAATGACACCGTCGTTCTTTAAGATAAAAGTGAAGACAGTTTCAAGGATGATCAAAATAATATTGAGCAACAAATAACTTTGTTCTTTTCTTTGTTGCGCTTCGCTCATAAAAAGTGAATCCTTAGATAACGCATGTGTTGAGTAATACAGCTCGATATAAAAATCAATTTAGTTTGCTTTGTAGAACACTTTTAATAAACGATCAAGTGCTGGCTTGTTATTATAGAAGTATTTTTAATACAAATCCGACAAAGTGATGCGAAAGTAATCAGGAGTAACGACGAATGGAAAAAAAATCAGTCAATGCTGATGATCTAGACAATGAATCAGAAAAAAAATGTGAAAAAATAAAAGCTTCTCGAAAATCGGCTTTGGATTTTAGAAAATATACCAAGCAGATCTGGTTGGCTGGTTTAGGGGCTTTCTCACGTGCAGAGGAAGAAGGGAACAAGCTTTTTGACTCATTGGTCAAAGTTGGAGAAGAGCTTGAGTCAAAAACCCAAGATGTTGCCGATCAAACTGTACATCGGGTAACTGAAAAAGCCAAAGAATCTGTCGTCGATACAAAGGACAAAGTTGAAAAGATGATTGACCATAGTGTCCATCATTCGCTGAATCGGATTGGTCTTGTGACTACAAAAGACGTTCAGCATCTGGAGCAAATGTTAGTACAACTTACGGCAAAAGTTGATTTGTTGATACAAGAAAATCAAAAGTTGCAAGCGAAATTAAATGAAAAGTGAGAAAAAACTGATTTTGGCAAATTTCTTCATAAATTCGTCGTTATTTTAACTAAAACAGCTTAGGTAGTATTGCGTTTCCCCCTAAAGCATTGCTATAAAGGCGTCATGGCCTTTTTAAACTTCAGCCTTGGATCTCAAATAAACGAATTAAGAGGACGTTACCTTCATGAATAAATCAGAATTAATTGATGCGATTGCGGAGAAAGGGGGATTGTCTAAAACTGATGCTGGTAAGGCATTGGATGCGACTATTGCTTCTGTAACAGAAGCGCTTAAAAAAGGTGATTCTGTCACTTTAGTAGGTTTTGGTACATTTAGCGTGAAAGATCGTGCTGCGCGTACGGGCCGTAACCCAAAAACTGGTGAAGAGCTTCAAATTAAAGCGACCAAAGTACCAAGCTTTAAAGCTGGTAAAGGTTTAAAAGATTCTGTTGCTTAATCTTTTAATAAAATTAAACGCGCCATCTTAAGGCGCGTTTTTTATTAAAAAAAGATGCGCCTCTGAGTGTTTCATACATTCATTCAATAGCGTTTTTCAGTTAAAATCCCTCCGAAATAAAATATTGGAATATTTATGGAATCGTTTCGTAAAGTCATTAAGGGTTGGCTTGGAAAAGTCCTGCTGATTTTGTTTTTGACCCCTTTGGCGCTCGTGGGAATTGAAGGCTATTTTGGCGGGGGAAACAAAGCAGATGTTGCTAAAACGGTAAATGGTCAAGATATCTCCAAAAAGGATTTGGAAAATTTAACCAAAACCTATAAAGAACAGTATTTGTCGCTAGTGAAAGGTGATGAAACCTTATTAAATCAATCGTATATTCAAGAAAATGCGCTCAATACCCTTATTGCTCGTAGTCTATTGTTACAGCAAGCAGAAAAATTAGGCATTTCTTTGAGCGATGCACAAATTGAACAAATGCTGGCTCAGCAACCAAGTTTCCAAGAAAATGGTAAATTTTCTGAAACCTTATATAGCAATTACTTGCGCTCGGTTGGCATGACCAGTCAGGCATTGATCGCAAGTCTTCGTCAAGATCATGCTTTGAAAATGCTGACGTCAAGCGTCGTCGATACAGCACTGGTGAGTAAACATGATCTCCAGCAAGTTGCTGTCTTACAAACAGAGCAGCGTACGTTGCATTTGGCTAGCATTAAACTTGATGAATATAAGAAGAATATCAGTGTAACCAATCAAGAAATTGCTGACTATTACAATGCACATAAAAACAGCTTCAAACAGATTGCAAGTGTAGATGTCGACTATATTGTGGTTTCACCATCACAGATAACGACTGCACCGGCGGCGGTTACTGAAGCAGAATTGCAACAGGCTTATAGCACTTTTGTAGAAAATCAAAAGAAAGATGCTAAACGAAATGTAAAGCACATCTTGATTACTTTGGATAACCGAACTGATGCACAAGCATTGAAACTGGCCAATGATGTTTATGCCAAGATTCAGGCTGGAACTTCATTTGCTCAGGCCGCGCAGCAGTATTCAGATGACACCAGCTCAAAAGCTAATGGTGGTTTAGTCGATGCTTACCAACCGGGTGTCTTCTCGGCAGATTTCGATCAGGCAGTCCAGTCATTGAAAAATGGTCAGATTTCAAAACCTGTGAAAACGCAATATGGTTATCATATTATTCAGGTTGAAACTGCTCAGCAAAATGTGCCTTCGTTTGAGGCAGAAAAAGCCAGATTAACTGCTGAGTTACAAAAGTCTAAGGCGGCAAATGCATACTCAGACTCCATCAATCGTTTAAATGAAATGGTGGTGAGTAGCGATGCATTAGATTCAGTTGCTCAAGAAGTAAAAGGCAGCAAAGTTGAAGCACTCAACGGTGTCACAGTTGGAACGCAACACCCATTATTAAGTCAAGCCGGTGTCAAGGCAAAACTCTTTAGTGATGATGTAAAGAACGGTGATCGTAATGCATCGACCAACATTCAGTTGGCCAATGGTGATACGATTTGGGTGAAAGTCCGCAATTATCATGCAGCAGGTGTAAAACCTTTAGCCGCTGCAACTGCCCAAGTGCGTGCTAAACTCATCGAAGATAAGGCCTTTAAAGCTGCTCAAGCAAAAATTCAAACGATTCTGAATGACTTTAAAACACAACCTGCGGCACAAGTGGTTGCAAAAAGTGGTTTACGTTTTGAAAATGCAGGAGTATTTGCTCGCTCTCAAGGCCTAAAACGCGAAATTGAACGTACAGCATTTAGCCTAAGCGCACCAAAAGCTGGTATGTGGTCTGTAGCTGCGACTAAGCTACCCGACGAAATGGTTGTGGTTGCCGTATCTGATGTCAATTCAAAAGCAGTTGATGCATTGAATCCAGAGCAGCTTCAAGAGTTGAATAAGCTTTATCAACGTTTCCGCGGACAACAGGAATTGGATGATTACACCCAATATCTGAAGTCTCATGCAAAAATAAAATAAGTTTCAATCAAAAAAAGCGCCGAAATGGCGCTTTTTTTATTCGACATTTACATTAATACTTTGTCGATACTGTTTGGGTGTTTGTTCAAACTGTCGCTTAAAGGCTTGACTAAATGCAGTTTCAGAAGCATAACCCACCTTATGGGCAATTTGCTGAATATTGAAGTTGCTGGTTCTGAGTAGTTGGACCGCGAGCCGTAAACGATGTTGCTGTAAATAAGCCAGTGGCGTTTCGCGTAGCACACTCTGAAACAAACTGGCAAATTTTGAACGCGACATACAGCATTGATCTGCTAGTGTTTCGACCGTCCAAGGCTGTTCGGGATATGCATGAATTGCCGCTAGAGCGCTAGACAATTCTGGATGTTTCAGTGCAGTAAGCCAGCTTTCTTGATCGTCAAGCTGTGCAATATAATCGCGAACACATTCAATAAAAAGAATACTCATCAAATGATCAAAAATTTTATCTCGACCCGGTTGAATCCGCTGCGTCTCGAGTGCCACAAAATACAACCCGACGCGTAGCCATTCAGGCCCAGTCGAACTCATGGCATGATGAATATGAAGAAATGCAGGTAAAGCATCGAGTAGTGGCCCAGCCATATGCATATCAATATGACTACGCACAGTAAAGATCAGGGCGTGTTCATTTGATCCAGAGCCGAATTCAATCGCGTCATTGAGATGACCATTGAATAGATGATCAATACTCATGCTGTCAATCAGCTTACTCTGCCTGTCATTCGAGACGTGATGTGCTTTTCCAGAGGGAATCAGCACAATATCGCCTGCCTGTGCTTCGACCTGCGTGCCATCGGTGATGTAAAATATTGCACTTCCCATCAAGATGATATGAGTCACCAATGCATCTTGTGCACCGCAATGAAAAGCCCATTCACCTTGAGTTTTAAGGTATAAATATTCAGACTTATTTAAATGAATATCATCAAAGATTTTACTCAGTGCATCCATACCGCGTTTCAGATTCTTTTTATGTCTTGATTATATTACGTGATTTTCTCATCTACATGTGATTTTAGGTCATTGAAATGGATGAAAATGCCAAAGACGTTTAAATAGGTTTTTTGGACGCCTACGACTGTTTTAACGGCGCAGAATACATAATCATAGCTTTAACACAAGGCAAGAAAAAGAAAGGATGCACAATGAACGCACCAGTGAAAGTGGACCCGTCTTTAGAAGACGCCATTCAGGCAACTAAGTCGATGCGTGAGATTGATCGCAAACGCTATTTATGGATGATCAGTCCTGCGCTTCCAGTTTTGGGTATCGGAATTTTGGCAGGCTATCAATTTTCTCCTCGTCCGATCAAAAAGATCTTTGCATTGGGCGGTCCATTACTTCTGCACGTAATTATTCCGACGATTGATACGCTGATTGGCAAAGATGCCAGTAATCCGAGTGTGGAAGAGATCAAACAACTCGAAAATGATCCCTATTATGCTCGGTTAGTCAAAACATTCATTCCTTTGCAATATATCGCCAACGTATATGCTTGCTATCTAACGAGCCGTAAACAAACATCGTTTTTAGATAAAATCTTACTCGGCATTTCAATGGGGGCGATTAATGGCATTGCCGTGAATACAGCACACGAATTAAGTCATAAACAGGATCGCATTGATCATCTTTTATCACATCTGGCTTTGGTTCCGACTGGCTATAACCATTTTCGGATCGAACATCCTTACGGGCACCATAAACGTGCGGCAACCCCAGAAGATCCCGCGTCATCGCAAATGGGAGAAACCTTTTATGAATTTTGGCCACGCACCGTATTTGGTTCACTTAAATCTGCGATCGAAATTGAAACAACGCGTCTAAAACGTAAAGGCAAAAAGTTCTGGTCGAAGGAGAATGAACTGTTGCAAGGCTGGGGTATGAGTGCTGCTTTTCACAGCAGTATGCTGGGTATATTTGGTAAGGGGACACTGCCTTATTTGGTGACTCAGGCATTTTATGGCATTAGTTTATTTGAAATTATTAACTATATTGAGCATTACGGTCTATTACGGCAGAAAAAAGAGAATGGTCAATACGAACGAACCATGCCTGAACATAGCTGGAACAATAATAATATTGTGACCAATTTATTTTTGTACCAGTTACAGCGTCATTCTGATCATCATGCTTATCCAACACGACCATTTCAGGCGTTACGCCATTTCGATGAAGCACCTGAGTTACCAAGCGGATATGCCAGCATGTTATTGCCAGCCATGATTCCACCACTTTGGTTTAAGATGATGGATCAGCGTGTGCTGGCGCATTATAAAGGCGATTTATCTAAAGCCAATATATATCCTAAACGCCGTGCCAAATTGTTTGCAAAATTTGGTCTAACCGATCCAACGCAATCATCTAAATAAATAAAAAAGCCTCTTATGAGGCTTTTTTTAAACTTAAAAAAATTGGATTACTTGAGCTCGCTGGACGATTTACCGAGTTCTCGCCGTGCAATAATGAGTAACTGAATTTGTTGAGTTCCTTCAAAAATATCCAGAATTTTTGAGTCACGCGCCCATTTTTCGAGTAGTTCATCTTCGTTATAACCCAAACCTGCCGCGAGTTCGACGCATTTTAGGGTGATTTCATTACAAATCCGTGCAGCTTTGGCTTTTGCGATTGAGGCCTCTTTCGAGTTGGGTTGTTTATTGTCAGCCATCCATGTCGCTTTAAGGGTCAATAAACGGGCCGCTTCCCATTCAGCTTCCATTCGATAGACCTGCGCCGCCAAATGAGAAGTCTGTAAATAGGGGGTGCTGTAATGCGAATCGAGATGATCTTTTAACAGTATTTTAATGCGCTCAAGTGATGCCTTGGCACATCCTATGGCCATAGCAGCAACCAGTGGGCGGGTGTTATCAAAAGTTTCCATAACTCCTGCAAAGCCTTTGGCAACATCGATCTCGGCATTGCCAAGCAAGTTTTCGGCACCAATTCGACAATCGACAAAACTAATTGCAGCGGTATCTGAGGCCTTAATTCCAAGTTTATGCTCCAGACGTTCAATGGTCATGCCCGGCGTACCTTTAGGCACCACAAACGACTTAATTGCAGCTCGACCCAGCTTTCGATCCAGTGTTGCCCAAACCACCACGGCATCAGCACGAGCACCCGATGTTACATATATTTTCTCACCATTTAAAATGTAGTGATCACCGTCTTTTACTGCGGTGGTTCGAATGGCAGCGGAGTCAGAGCCACAATTGGGTTCGGTAATGGCCATTGCAGCCCAGATGCCTTTAAAGCGTTTCAGTTGTTCGTCATTCGCTACTGCTGCAATTGCAGAGTTACCAAGTCCTTGACGCGGCATACTGAGCAGTAATCCGGTATCGCCATAGCACATTTCTATAATACCGAGTGCGGTTGACATATTGGTGCCGTTTCGAATGCCTTCTCGATTTTCATCGCCGCGTTTGCTCGCACCCGCTGCGCCTGCATTGATTCCGTCACCACCTTCATTCATGCCGTCAATCAGTGAGGCAATCATATCGAGTTCTTTAGGATAGGCGTGCTCAGCTTTGTCATATTTACGTGAAATGGGGCGTAAAACATTGACTGCGACATCATGCGCCTGACTGACCATCATTTTAAATTTTTTGGGAGTTTGTAAGTTCATGGCATATCCTTTCTTCTGCTTGTCGTGTGTTTATGCATGTAAGCCCGAGTGAACAATCGCAGTTGCGCGCAAATCTCGATACCAGCGTTCGACAGGATGTTCTTTGGTAAAGCCATGACCGCCCAGAATTTGCACGCCATCTGTGCCGATCCGCATGGATTTTTCGGCACACAATAAACGAGCCAAGTACGCTTCACGATGAAAGGATTGACCAGCTTCTGCAAGACTGGCCGCATTCCAAACCAGCATCCGCATTGCATCAATCTCTATCGCCATATCGGCCACCATAAATGCCACACTTTGACGATGCGAGATAGGTTCGCCAAAGGCGATCCGATCATTGGCATAGTCAATACAATAGCGTTTGACCGCCTCGCAAGTGCCAACTGCCATGGCACACCACATCAAGTTACCCAAATCGACAAATGCACTGTAGTCAAAATCATCGTCACCTAAGCGCTGGGCAGGGGTCTGCTGAAACTCAAGTGTTACCGTTTCAGTCGCTTTTAAACCCATCGCCGGCGATGACTTTATGGCAATGGTGTCACTTCGCTCAACTACAAATACATCGGGCTGGCCCTCAAGCATGGCACTGACGAGGTAAAGATCGGCATGCTCACCTAAAAGCACCAGTGTTTTTTGTCCATCCAAGTAAAAATGGTCACCTTCACGCTTGGCTGTCGTTTTAAGCTGGAACGGATTAAATGCGGCAGTATTCTCTTGAGTTGCAAAAGTGGCTTTTAACTGACTATCTTCAGCAAAAGCGGATAAATAACGTGATTGAATGCTTTGTGATCCCCAGCGAGTGATCGCATTGATGGCACTAAAGCTGCTTAAAATCCCTGCGGCTAGACTAAAATCACCTTGCGCCAGATCTTCTGCAATTAAAATATTACTCACAATATTTTGCTCACTGGCTACACCTCCTGCAGCTTCGGGAAGGGCGTAATAATTCAGGCCAAGTTCATCTAGATATTGCCAAATAGTTTCGGGGAATTGTCCGTCATGATCAGCTTGATGTGCATGTATATAGAGCACTTCCTGTGCAAATTTGCGCATGGCTTCGCGCGTCATGGTTTGTTCTTCGGTCAAACTCAAATCAAATAAATCTTTGTTTTGCCGAGGCAGGCGCTGTCGATCAATTGAGTTGGATTTAAACGTTTTCTGCGCTTTTGAAAGCGCCTTAAAGCCTGTTTTTGAACCTTGATAAAGTGATCGCTCTACAAACTTTCTAAGTTTGAGTTGATCAAGTACGTCACTTCCTGCAAGTTTGGTAATCAATGATAGTCCTAAACCTTGCGCCTTACTCACCATATTTGACATTGCAAACTCCGTTGCCCTGAAGGGAATACGAACTATGCTGACATGCTGCCCAGGTAAAGACTATGTCATGGATGACAGGTGAAAGAATTTAGATTAACGGTAAAAGACAATTTTTTATATTTATAAGTATATGAATATTATGGAATTTAATCGATTTTTAAAAATGAGCTTTTAACGGAATTGACTAGGATGACAAATGTCATCCTAGTCAATTGAATCATTGAACAAATTTTTGAATCATACGGCGAACATTGGTTTTGGCTTCAATCACGGTCATAAAGGTATATGCACCAATGAATTTGCGGCTGATAAACATAAATTCTTTTGGCGGTACAGAAAAATAACGCGAGGCCATCGATTTGCTGGCTTGTTGCATCACACGGCTATGTAGCTGGCTTTTTTTCCAGTCATAGCGGTTATCCTGATCCATCAGACCTTCTGGCATGTCTGGGTTATTTTGTGGTGAACTAAAAGCTTCAGTTGCCAGCAAGAAAACCTTGGCCATATCTGGCTTGATGCTTTGCGGGATTGAGTCAAAGAAACCGTAACCTGTCATGGCTGCAACCATTTCTTCACTGCTGTGATGATAGCCAGCCTGAATCAAATTACGTGCAACGTTGAGCAGATGATCATCGAATTGGCGGATCGCACCAAAATCGAGTAAAACAATTTTATCGTTGATGTCATCGCCGTTGCCCAAACGTACCAAATAGTTGCCGAAGTTTGGATCGGTCTGCATTTCTCCCCATTCAAAAATCTCGCGGACAGCAATTTCAAGAGAAGCTTCACCCAGTTGATTACGGCGTTCTTGTGGCAAAGACAACATCACGGGGCTATTAATTGGGACGCCACGTTCATAGGTCATGCATAAGATTTTGCTGGTACAGTAGCGATCGACAATTTGAGGAACAACATAACGGGGATCGCTTTTTAAGCGCTCTGCAAAGCGACGCGTAGTTGCAGCTTCAATATCGTAACTCACCTCACGGTGCATCATTTCTCTGACTTCTTCAAACCACTGATCAAACTCACGTGTTTGCGGCACCATGCGGGTGAGTTTCAGCATGTTTTTAAACAGGCTCATATCCGAATCAATGGCTTCGGCCACACCTGGATACTGAATTTTTAATACCAGTTCTAGACCGTCAGATTTACGTGTTGCGCGGTGAACCTGTGCCAATGAAGCGGTACCGATAGGTTCATGATCAATGATAAGATCATCTAGCTTACTGCCCAGTTGTGTTTGTAAATGCGATTTGATTGCAGGCCAAGCCAATGCGACGGTCTGGTTATTGAGGGTATTGAGTGCCTGAGTAATTTCCTCAGGTAGAAAATGCTCGCCGTACAGTGCCATCATCTGGCCGATTTTGACGATAGAGCCTTTCAGCTTGCCAATTTCAGAAACCAAATAATTGGCTTGTTCAGTCATGGCTTTTTTTCTTTTCTTTTCCTTTTCTGCTTCACTTGAAAACATTGAGCTTGCACTTGCAGTGGCCCAGCGCGTGCCTGCGAGGAACGAGGCTTTTGCGATCGATAAGCGTCGATCCATCGAAGAAGTTTTTAAATTCTTAAGCTTATCGTTCTGATTTGACATATAAAATCCTTTGCTGAAACACGCAGAAAAGTAATGAAGACAATTGTAACGAATACTACAGGCTCTAATCGTATTAAAACAGTCATAGGCTGTTTAAAAGATGAAAAGTATTACTGCAATCAGACGCTGAAATTGAGGGTATCGTATTTTAAGGCAATTTTGTAAGTGAATAAAACTGAATTGTGATGAACAGCAGTCGATTTATCTGAATTCATTCAACTTTTTCACCAAGTATTGTTATTCAGTATCCAGCTTGACTACATCGCATACTGAATCTTGATCTGGTGACGCTGTTTGAGTTGAACCTTGTTGGCTTCAATATGCTTGGCAATCATGCTCTTGACCAAATCGTGAGTAAAACCCAAGGCGTATCCTTTTACAATCACAATACTAGGGAGTGTAAAAAAGAAGTATCGCGCATCGTCGAGTGAAGGCTGATCAAAAATTTTGTGTTCTTGCAAGGTTTCACAAAAGAACGTTTTTTCATTTTGCACATGATGTGAAGCGTTGTCACTCCAGTACTTTTCACGCATTGCCATAAGATTATTATGCTTATAACTCATATCGGATGTACCTCTAGATGGATCAATCAAAACTTATCACATTATTCGCTCAGATGAGTTTAATCAACTCAATGTGAAATCTTTGCGAAGCGTGTTGGTCCGCTGTTGATGGAAGTCTACAAGTAAATGAACAGACTATAATGAGTAAATTATAAAAAAATACAGTGATGAAGATTAAACCATGAACATGGTCAGGTTTAAGCTACATCACTGTATGGCTGAAATCGTGAATTATTTTAATCGTTGAGTAGTTTTTCTGTATTACCGCGTTTGACCGAATAGCGGCTATAAAAATAAATCACGAGCCCGAGCAGGTACAAAATACCAGACAACAATAACAAAGACAGACCTGCAGCATATAACAGCCACACCGCATATAAGGTTGCGATACCGGCAATAAAAATATGTTTGCCACGTTTGTGGCGTGCAGATTCTTTCAGATAAAAAGCAGAAACCAAAAAGTAAGGCAACAGGATCATGACCGATGAGATCAGTAAAAGCTGGGTGTAGTTTTTATTGAAAAAACATACTGCAATCAATGAAAGCTGTACCACAATCGAGGTCAGCCACAATGATGTAATCGGTACATTATTGGTATTGGTTTTTAAAAAACTTTTTGGAAAGGCGCCATTTTTTGCAGCCAAAAATGGAATTTCGGTTGCAAATAAGGTCCAGCTTAAGTAGGACGAAGAAACTGAAATAATCAGTCCCAATGTAATGACAATGGTACCCGGCAAACCAATCAATTGCGCAAGGATACTGGCCATAGAGGGATTATGCATGCCTGCAATCTCTGCACGTGTATTGATACCATATGACAATACCGTCACCATGACATAAAAGCCTAGTGCCAATAACACACCCAGTAGAGTTGCTTTACCGATATCGTTTCTACGTTTGGCGCGCGACGAAAGGACAACGGCGCCCTCGATACCTGTAAATACCCAGAGCGTAATCAGCATGACATCACGCACTTGTTGCCATACTGGCATTTGTAAGGATGTATCGAGAAAATTTAATTTGAATAGTTCAAGCTTGAACGCCACAAACGAAAACAAAATGAATACGACAAGTGGCACAATCTTGGCAATTGTTGCCAGCAAATTGACCAAAGCCGCTTCTTTAATGCCTCGACTCACGAGCCAGTGCACAAGCCAGACAAAAATGGATGAGCCAATAAGCGCATATAGGGTATTGCCTTCACCAAAGTAGGTATGTTCAGGCGTATCGGTAAACATACCCACCGCAGAAAAAGCAATGACCACATAGCCAACAATCCCGACAGTGGTACAGAGCCAGTAACCCCAGGCAGAACAAAAGCCGATCAAATCGCCAAAGCCTTCGCGTGCATAGTTGTAAATCCCGCCGTCCAGATCTGGACGTTGACGGGTTAAATGTAGCAAGGATATCGCCAGAAAAATAATACCGACGCCAGTGATCAGCCATGCAAACAGTAAAGCAGAACCATTGGCAACAGCAGCCATATTTTGTGGCAGACTAAATACGCCTGAACCGACCATGGAACTAAACACCAAGGCGGTGAGGGAGAGTAAACCAATTTTAGAAGTGGACATGCGGCTTAGTCTTGAAAAAATTGAGAGAGTTTCTGAATATGTTCAGGACCAATACCACAGCATCCCCCAATCATACTGGCGCCAGCATCTTGCCATTGTTTGGCAAATTGTAAATACGCGTCTGGATCTAAATCTTTTCTGATTTCATCTAGACCATCATTGGCTGTGGCTTCACTGTTTTGTGGCGGAAATGCATTCGCATAGGCACCAATTTTAATGGTGTTTGGAATGAGTTCACGAATTTCTTGAATCGCTTGAAGAATGACTTCTGGCTGACAGCAGTTGAACAGTACGGCACTGACATTTAGTGATTTAATCAGTTCGGCAGTTTCTGCGATGCTTTCGCCAGAACGTAGCTGTGCAGCAGGAAGCGCCTGATCATCTTGGAGGGTAAAGGAAACCCAGAATTCACGACCGTCTTGGGGTAAAAGCTCACGAACAGTACGAACTTCTGCCAAACACGACTGAGTTTCTGCAAGCCATAAGTCAACGTCAGGCGACAATGCTTCAATAATAGGGCGTGCCAAAGTGGCTGCTTCATCTGCCTGAAATAAATCGGCGCGGTAAGAACCAAAAAGTGGAGGAAGACAGCCCGCAATCTGCACCGCAGCGCCACTTTCTTCAACTGCACGTTTGGCCTGAGTAGTGGCAACCTTGACTAAATCAGTGACCTCTTGATCAAAACGGTCTTGACCAATATGAAAAGGTACAACTGCATAGTTGTTGGTGGTAATGACTTCAGCGCCTGCACGAATAAAATCTAGATGAACCTGCTTCACAATATCAGGTGCTTCGGTAAGTGCCAAAGCTGACCATTCAGGTTGTCTAAAAGGTGCACCACGACGAGCCAGCTCGCGCCCAAATCCGCCATCTAAAATTTTCATAAGATCTCGAATACAAAAAAAGTTGATTATAGAGGATATAAGCACCGCCACCTGTGTAAAAAATTGACAACTGGGGGTGTACTTATAAAAAAATAAGCAATTTATATGAATATTTTAGATAAAGAAAGATTAATTTGGTTCAATCCTCTTAATGAAAGATGCCCCAGATTTATCGATCAATTTCAAGTGCATGACCTCGGCAATTGAGATACAACTGCTGATTATGCCATGCGATTTGCCCCGACACGATGGTGGTGGCGACGCGATACTGAAAACTTTTATGCTGAAAAGGGGTCCAGCCACAGTGCATGTAAATCGGCTGATCGGCAACGGACCATGGATTTTTTTCGACTAAAACCAGATCGGCCCAATAACCTTCTCGAATATAGCCGCGCTCTTTAATTTTAAATAAATCGGCCACGCGGTGTGAGGTTTTGCTGACCATATCTTCGATACGTAATTGGTCTGCCGCAACCAGCTCAAGCAACGCAGGCAGAGCATGCTGAACAAGGGGTAAACCTGCTGGTGCATTAAAGTAACTGTTTTGTTTTTCATCCCAAGTATGCGGAGCATGATCTGTACCAATAATATCTAACAAATCACTTGATGAAACAGCTTTAATCAAGGCATCTCGATCAGTTTTTGTTTTGATTGACGGGTTACACTTGATCAGATGACCGAGCTGGTCGTAATCTTGGGCATCAAAATGTAAATGATGAATACATACTTCAGCTGTTATGTGCTTTTCATGAAGCGGTTTATTTTCAAAAAGTGATAACTCTTTGGCTGTGGTCAGGTGCAGTACATGCAATTGCGTCTGATATTTTTTTGCCAGCTCGACTGCCATTTTTGAGCTTGCATAGCAGCAAGCTTCATCGCGAATCAGTGGGTGGAGATGCGCAGGAACATTCTCACCATATTGCGCCCGATACAGCGCCTCATTGGCAGTAACAATGGGGCTAGATTCACAGTGCGTGAGTAAAATAGTGGGAACATGAGCAAATAAAAACTCAAGCGCTTTGGGATCATCTACCAGCATATTGCCAGTAGAAGA
Organism: Acinetobacter sp. 243_ASPC; assembly: GCF_001054715.1. NCBI lineage: Bacteria > Pseudomonadati > Pseudomonadota > Gammaproteobacteria > Moraxellales > Moraxellaceae > Acinetobacter > Acinetobacter sp. 243_ASPC. The sequence goes on from NZ_JVOR01000040.1 coordinate 71,202, forward strand.
ACCCATAAAGACTTTCACGCCACTGACCAGCTTTGGATCGAGCTGCTCAATGATCGACAGGTTGTCTGCACTCACACCAAAATGAAATGCATAATTGCCATGACTCGAGCGGGCTGCAATTGCTTTTTTGGCATTCAAGGCATCTAAGTTTAGCGTAGCGGGCTTGGTATTGGGCATGTCCATGAAGCTGGTAATGCCACCTACAGTTGCTGCTGCCGACTCAGAGGCAATAGTGCCTTTATGTGGCGCACCCGGATCACGAAAGTGAACCTGATCGTCAATCATGCCGGGCAGTAGCCAAGCGCCATTGGCCTCGATCTCTTTTGCGCGATGTACGCCTGTAATCGAGGACTGTATTTTGGAAATACGGCCTTGCTGAATCAAAACATCACAAAATTGGCTATGACCTTCATTGACCAGATGTGCGTTACGAATAATCAGGTCGGGTAAGGCATTAAAACTCATTGGATAATGCCTTATATCCTTGAACCAATTCAATGTTGGTGGTCACTACGCTTTCTGAAAATTCGGTAATCGAGACATCAATTGGGGGATACGCCGCCAAGTCGGTTTTGGCGTTGATATAACTCATGGCAGGAACATAAAAGTTAGACGGTAAATCACGTCCATCGACAACGGCATTGTGACGAATGGCACTGTTATTACCGATTTTGCAATTAAATAGCACACTGTTAAAGCCGACAAAAACACGCGCACCGATGACGCATGGCCCATGAATAATCGATCGGTGCGCAATTGATGAGTTTTCACCAATTTGAACGGCTGCACCGGCTTTTGAATGAATAACCACACCATCTTGAATATTCGAATTTGCACCAATCACGATCGGTTCCATATCACCATTTTCATCGGTTTCATCTGCACGAATGACAGCGTAAGGCCCAACAAACACATTGGCGTGAATGATGACTTTGCCACAAATGATGGCAGTCTGATCAATGTAGGCAGATTGATGAATTTGCGGCAAATGGCCTGATGGGTTTTTACGAATCATAGTCAATATTATTAAGCAGTGAATGGATAGGAGTTACAGTGATCTGTATTATTGTTATGTTATAACATAACAATAAATTCAATCAAGTCATTCAATCCTTAAATTTTGGCCTAAAATGTTGTTTATTCGTCCTTTGATTCAGGAATGGGCTTGAATTGTAATTGCACGCATAACCCATTTAAAAGATTAGACGTTTTAAACTGCATAGATGCATCGAGTGACTGCAATGCGGTATTGACAATCGAAAGCCCTAAACCACTTCCTATTGCATTATGCTGAGTTTTTTCTAAACGAACAAAACGTTGCAACACATGATTGTATTGATGCTCTGAAATCCCTGGGCCATTGTCGTGGATATCGACACAGATCATTTCATGATCGTATGAAACTAAAATACAGACCTGATTTTTGGGTGGGCTGTATTTAATGGCATTATCGATGAGGTTGATAAATATACTTTGCAAGGTATTGGGGCGCGCCAAAATCATCACTTGCTCGAGAGCGGGCTCAATACTGACTTGAATTTCGATTTGTTTTTTACGCGCATTGGCCAATAACTGACCGACACTTAAGCGAAGTGCATTGACCAAATTGAGTGACTGTAGTGGCTCATCTTGCTGAATTTCCTGATGTGCCAAACTCATGAGCTGATCGACCAGATGTGACATGCGTTTCAGACTCAGAGATAGATCATTCAGATTTTCTTGATAAAACGGATGATCCTGTGGTGTTTTAAGTAAAAGTGAGGTTTGTAGCTTTAAAGCAGTCAGTGGCGTTCGAAGTTCATGAGCAGCATTGGCAATAAACACTTGCTGCTGATTTTTTGCCTCATCAATGCGCTTAAACAAATAGTTGAGTTCATCTATGGCTGGGCGGATTTCCATAGGCAAATGATCAATTTTGACCTCTGACAGATCGGTGTAATTGCGCTCTGAAAAGGTACTACGAAGTTTGGTGAGCGTTTTAAGGTGATGACGAATCAAACGATATACCCCATAAATACCAAATGGCATAAAAAAGATATACGGAATCAGCATGTTAAATGCCAATTCTTTGGCCAGATGTCGCCGAACTTTGATTAACTGACTAATCTGAATTTGCTTGTCTTTGGCAGGATACACATAAATTTTAAGTTCGCCGCGGATGGTTTTTTTTCTTGTGAAATATGGGGTAGAGGAGTATGGTAAAATATAGTCGTATTGTTGGCTTAGTTTTGCAAGTTCGGTATCTTTAATAATGTCGATAAAGACATCGGTTTCATCATACTCAGCTTTAGGATCATAAGTAGATAAGCGTAATGACAAGTCGTTTTTATCGAGAAATTCCGCCATTTCCTGCATTTGGCGATCGATTACCTCCTGAGATTCTTCTAATGCAATTCGATACGCCGCAATTCCGATAAAAAAAAGCAAAAAAATACTGAAAAGCGAAATGCTCCACGTCATACGTTGGCTGAGTGGTTTTTCGCGATAAAAGGATCGAAGCTGACTGAACCTGAATTTCAGGCCTCGGTGGTCATTTGTCTGTGCTTTCAACACAATAGCCTAAGCCTCGCACATTTCGGATAAAATCTTTCCCTAGCTTTTGTCTTAAATTATGAATATGGACCTCAATGGTATTGCTGTTGACTTCATCATCGCAATCGTAGAGTTTTTCTTCGAGCATATTTTTAGAAAAAATCTGATTGGGATACATCATCATCGGTTCTAAAATGGCCCACTCTTTATTTGAAACATTAATGGGCTGGCCTTCTTTGAGCAGTCGATGTGTATTTGGAAAAAGCTGAATCTGACCCACTTTAAAACTGATTTCACTTAAAGAGGAATAATTACCGCGTCGCAAAACGGATTCAATCCGTGCCACTAACTCATCAAAATCGTAAGGCTTGACGATATAATCATCTGCGCCGAGCTTCAAACCCTGAATCTTTTCTTTACTCTGATCGCGGGCACTGATAATAATCACTGCCAGCTTGTTTAGCTCCATTTTTTTACGAATGTGCTTGAGTACGTCTAAGCCGTCAAGTTCCGGCAAGCCCAAATCGAGTAAAACCAAGTGATAAGTCTGGCGAAATAAAAAATCGAGTGCCTCGATGCCATTTTTGGCCCAATCGACTTCAAACTTCTCATGTTGAAGCAGCTTGAAGGTCGTTTTACCGATCATGACATCGTCTTCAATATATAAAATTCTGATCACGCTACAGTTTACCTCTGCATTGAGCGGTCAAATCCAAGCTTGAATCCAATACCTGTGTTCGAATATGCAACAAGCCCAACACGGTTGGAAACAAATTATCTTGACTGACCGGATTATTTTTTTGTCCGTTTAAGCACTGCTTGATTGTTTGTTGCTGTGGCCATGTCGTTGAAAACCAGAATAACATAGGAATGTGCGTTTGTTCTTTCGGCGCCATAAAATAAGGCGTACCGTGGAGATATAATCCATTTTCACCAGTCGATTCACCGTGATCCGATAAATACATCAGACCTGTCGAGACCGGTAAAGCATCGAGGGTATGAATCAATGTACTCAGTACGTGATCGGTATACAAAATGGTGTTGTCGTAGCTATTGATCAAGCTTTCGCGTGAGCAGTTTTGAATATTGTTGGTGTCACAGGTCGGCGTAAATTTTTTAAAAGCAGCAGGGTAGCGTTTGTAATAAGCTGGCCCATGGCTCCCTAGTTGATGCAATACAATCAATTGATCTTTTTTGAGCTGTTTTAAGTCAAGCGCTTTAAGATAATCCTTTAAGGCATCGATTAAAATTCCGTCATAACATTCGCCGTCTTTACACTCATTTTTGTAACGTGGATCATCTTTAGGCGAAATATAATGTTGTATACGATCACATGCGCCTTTGCAGCCCGAGTTGTTGTCAATCCATGTCACTTCATAGCCTGCGCGCTGCACAATATCTAACAGGCCTTCACGATGACCTGCCAATGCTTCGTCATACGCGCTACGCTTCATGCCTGAAAACATACACGGCACTGAAACTGAGGTTTGCGTACCACAAGAGGAGGCTTGAGTAAAATTTACCAGATCAAGTTTACTTAGCTCTGGATTGGTCGGTTTGTGATAACCATTTAGGCTAAAGTTTTCTGCACGCGCTGTTTCACCCACCACCAGCACCATAATTTTAGGTGCATGTGCACCCACAGTATTTACGATGTGTGCATCTTCACCGTATTTGACCAAAGGCAGATCGCGTTTTTTATATTGCCGGCGGGAATAACTCCAGCTACTCGAGATCACATTTAGCGGTGAAATCTGTGCTTTAAGCTCTCTATTTTCGCGAAAGATCGGCGCATATTGGCTATAAAAAGAAAAAAGCCCAGCACCTATGATAAAAAGTGCTACAGCCAAGCTGCCGAATTTTCCAATCAACAAATGCTTAAGGTTATTGGCTGGCTTGATTTGAATAAATAAAAGACCAATTAAAGGTACCACAATGATTTTAAGTACCCATAACAACAGGGGTATAGAGAGCAAATCCAAAGCTTCACGCGTATCGGTTTGCATGACATTTTCAATCTGCGCGGTATTGACATTTACACCGAGTTGATTGACAAAGTAAGAGGTTAACCCCGTTAATACAATCATGATCACAGCGACAGTTTTGGCAGATGCTCGCCAACTGATCAATTGTAAAAAGATAAAATTTACGCCAGCAATCAGTAAAAATGTGGCACTCATAAACAGTACTTGCATCAAACCGTCAAATGCACTGAGCTGCAAAACTTTATGATAAAAACTGCCATTGGTAAAACTGGCCAACCAGCAAGCCAGAATAGCATTAAAGGTGTGTATCGAGACACGCCATTGTTTGTTTGGTGTTAAAGCGGCAAACATATTTTGGTCTTTAAATGTTCATTGAGATTCTAGGTATATTAGAAAACTCAAAAATTAAGAAAAAATTAGATTTAGAATGAATTCACGATCTTCTCATTGTTAGAAGTTACATATTTTCAAGTGCTTAATATAAGAAAATGGCCATTTTGATCGATCTTTTGTCTTGTAAAAAAGATATTTGAAAATTTTTTAATGATCATTTGTTTTTAGATTTTTGTTTTTTAAAGATTATTTAAAATATTGATGTCTGTCATTGAGATCTTTTAATTGGATAAGTTTTGTGCGCTAACGCAAGATGAAACTAGATAAAACAACACTCAAAGGAATTGTGTGATGAAAAAAGTTCGTGTTGCATTGGTGGGTGGTGGTATTGCGGGAGTCGCGCTTGCAGCCAACTTATTTAAACAGCCGCATTTAGATGTTTGCTTATATGAAGCAGCACCTCAATTTTCTGAAATTGGTGCCGGAATTTCATTTGGCGCGAATGCGGTTCGTGCCATTGAGCTACTTGGTTTGGCTTCGCAATATACCGCGATTGCAGATCAAGTATCTGCGCCATTTCAGGATGTATGGTTTCAATGGCGAAATGGCTATAACGATGATTATTTGTCGAGTTCAATTTCTCCTCAGGTTGGTCAGTCTTCGGTGCATCGTGCCGATTTCTTAGATGCTATTTTAGGAAATATTCCACAGCACCAATGTAAGTTTAATAAAAAACTCAAATCGATTCAGGAGTACGATACGCATATTGAATTGAGTTTTGAAGATGGGACACGCGCCGAAGCCGATTATGTCATCGGTGCAGATGGTATACACTCCGCCACGCGTGATTATGTGCTGCAAACCCATCAGTTTGCTCCGGTACGTCCTAATTTTACTGGCACGTGGGCTTACCGCGGTATCATCAAAGCGACAGAATTTAGACAGGCCATTGTGGCAGCCGGCCTAGATGTAGAAATTGCCGACGTACCACAAATGTTTTTAGGCAAAAACAAGCACATTTTGACCTTTCCGATTCGTCAAGGTGAAGACATTAACATTGTGGCGTTTAAGACAAACGCTGAGCAGCTTACGCTTGCAGAACATACCCCATGGACACGTGCGGTAGACAAACAGGAAATGTTGGACGATTTTCAGGACTGGAGCGAAAGCTGCCGAATTTTACTCGGTTTGATTGAGCATCCGACCTTGTGGGCACTGCACGAACTGGCCGAATTGCCGACTTATCAAAGTCAGTCTGGCCGTGTCGTATTAATGGGAGATGCTGCGCACGCCATGCTTCCACATCAGGGTGCCGGAGCAGGACAAGGGCTTGAAGATGCACTCACGCTAAAAGTGTTGTTTGAGCACACTGAGCTGACTGTTGAAGATTTACCGCGATTTTCTGCAATATATGAACAGATCCGAAAAGAACGTGCCTGTAAGGTTCAGCGTACTTCGCGTGAGTCTGGGCAAATATATGAACTTAACTCAGCGCTGTATCCAAGCTTTGAAGCAGTGGGTGCACATTTGCAAAAACGTTTTGACTGGTTATGGCAGCATGATTTAACACAAGACATGTTAGCGGCCCGAGCAGCGCTGTCGCCTGTTGCAACGATTTAAACACTAACAATTTGGCACAAGAGTATTTTGAACGACTTGTGCCTTTAGCACAATTCTATTTTGAAAAAGTTGAATAAAAGTGTTTATGATAGGATTAAATTAAAATCATGGAAGATCTTAAAACGTGGACTTAAGTCTGATCCGTATTTTTATTTGTGTTTATGAAAATAAAAATATCAGTAAAGCCGCTGAGATTTTAAATCTGAGTCAACCTTCTGTTACCTATAATTTAAATCGATTACGTAAGCATTTAAATAATCCTTTATTTGAACGCACGCAATATGGTGTGGAAGCAACTAAATTATCGCATGAATTATATCCTGTATTTAAAGAGTCGATTTTAAAAATTGAAATAGCAGTCGATGAGGCATTAAATTTTAATCCACTCACTTCAAATAAAATCTTTCGAATTGGTTTATCAGATATTGGTGAAATTTGCTTGTTACCGACATTAATCGAATACTTAAGAGCACATGCCCCAAAAATAAAAATAGAAGTAGAAGAGATTAAAATTGATCAAGTCGAAAAATGGTTAATCGAAGGATTTATTGATGTGGCTATTTTTAATAGTACACATTTGGAGTTTAAGCATCTTGAATATGAGACTCTTTTTTTAGAGCGATATGTTGCACTGGTTAATATGAATCATCCGCGAATAGGAAGTACGCTCAGTTTTGATGCGTATTTAAATGAATCTCATGTGGCGATAAAGTCATCTACCGGGCATACTCAGGTCGATCATGTATTAAAATTAATGGGGCATCAGCGTAAAATTGCTTTGAAAGTACCCCATTTTGGAGTTTTACAAGGTGTGCTGGATAAAACAGATTTGATGGTAACGCTGCCCAGTCGTGCTGCACAGCAATATTTAAATCAATCCCATGTCCGTGTTTTGGAGTTGCCGTTTCAAATGTCTGAATTTTATGTGGGCTTACATTGGTTTGCCCAAACCAATGAGCCCCTTGCTCGGACATGGTTGATTCAAACCTGTAAAAAGGTTATTTCAGTTTTGTAAGACCGCGGGCTAAGCCCGGCAGTCTAAACAATTAATCATGACTGGCTTCAATAATTTTAGTCGCCAATTCCTGAGGGCGGGTAAACATTGCTTCATGGCTTCCACCCATTTCAACTAACTTGAATTCTCCGAGTCGGCTCGACATTTTAGGGTGCCAAAAGCCAGCAGGTAAAGCCTGATCTTCGGTGCAGTTCAGGTAGCTTTTGGGGATATTCAGCGCATAGAATTTTTTTAGATCCAGTCGATCATGAAAGGGCTGACAAGGCTCAGGCGTAAGCATCTTGTAAGTTTCCTCGGCCATTTGATCATCTGCATCATTGATGAAAGCATGACGCCATACTTCATAAGGCAGTAAAACGGTATTATCACCCGATGCTGCGGCCAAACTCGTAAACAGCTCGTAGTAGGCTTCCGGCATGTTATCAAACATATTTTCGCCGTCTTGTAAAACAAAAGCATTCCAGTAAATCAGCCTTTGGATGCGCTCGGGAATGACCTCGGCGACTTTTGAGATAATGGTGCCACCATAGCTGTGCCCAAGCAGTACAATTTTGCTAAGATCATGCTTTACGATATAATCCGCAATCGATTGACTGCACTGCGCGTGAGTCACATTCCGGTCGGCATTTGGGCCATGGCCTGCCACAGTCGGACAGTGCACGGTATGGCCTTGAGTACGTAAATGAGTGGCTACAGGTTCCCAGAGAGAGCCATCGTGCCATGAGCCATGAACAAGTACATATGTTGTCATTTTGATCGTCCTTTGATGTGTTGATCGCGTTTAAAAGTCTTTTGAAATTCCGAGGGTAATCACATGATTTTGATTACTTAAATTGGTGCCTGTACTGTTTCCAGTACCGTTTAAGGTTTTGTTCACCGCATATTCATAGCTAAGATTGAGGGTTGCAAAACCAAGATCACGGCCATAGCCAATAGTCCATGCTTGATTGGCGACGGCATTGGCATAAAAATTCACTAATGTGTCTTGAGTATCTACGACTGAGTCTGCATGGCTATAGCCAAAACGCAAATGATCATGAGGTATGAGTTGATAATCCACGCCAGCTCGATAAATCGTTTGATTTTGCCAGTTAAAAGAACCTTTTTTCCCTAATCCATCAGCATCTTGCCAATTAAAACGTACGATATCGGCTGCTAGAGTAAGCTTTTGATTTAGTTTGTGTTTAATTCCGATTCCATAACGTTCTGGCAAATTAATTCTGCCTTCACTGCGTGCCAATAAATCATTTTTATAGTCATCGAGCTTCGAAAATTTCATTTCAGTGCTATAGCTCGCGCCAAGCCACCAATTGGGTTGAAATTCCCAAGTCGTACCTACACTTGCACCAATCCCATAGGCCCATTGATTACCATGGCTTTCTAGAAAAATAGGCGTGCCTTGTCCATCGACTCCTGCAAGTACACCTTTTGCCCTAAATTGCTGAATGCCTAAATCTAAACTCGCACCCAAACTGAGATTCGGTAAAACCTTGTACGATACCGTTGGGCTTGCCTTTATAATCGCCAGATTATCTTTGGCTTTATCGGCTGGAAACCCATGGATTGCAGGCTCATCATAGTCTACTGAAGCACCTGCACCCGTGAGACTTAAACCCCAACTTAAGCGGTCATTATAATGCTGCACCAAAGCCAGACTTGGAATCGGAATGACTTTAGTGGAATAAAAGCCTTCTGGTTGATTCAGTAAGGTTGCTTTAGAACGGATATTTAATAACGAAAGTTGGGCATCTGCACCACTGTTTTGAAAAGACAGATTGGCAGGATTATCATGAATCGAGGTTCGATCCATACCTTGAGCAAGACTTACACCGCCCATACCGCTTGAAACCTGTCCAGATCCAGTATTATAAACGCCATTAAATGCATAGCTTGATAACGGCATACAGCCGATCAGAACCAGAGATAATTTATGAGGAAACATACTCAAAATCCTTGTATTGGATAAGTCAAACCATTTGACTTTTATTTATCTAAAATTATTTAGAGTATTTTAAATTTTAAATGATTGGTTTTATATTTTTAGTCATATGAGAGTATATATTTATACATTATTGATATAATAATTTTATGGGTAAATTAAAAAGGTTCTTAATAAGAACCTTTTTAATTAAAAATGATTATTTGGCTTGTGTATTGTTTTTTAACCATGCTCTTATTATATTGATTGTCTCTTTCGTTTTATTGAGTACGCCATACATTTCAAAAAAACCATGTACCACACCTTTTATTTCATGATATTCAGTATTTACTAAACTGCTTTTTAATTTTTCAAAATAAACACGACCCTGATCACGTAAAGGATCAAATTCGGCTGTTATAATTAATGTAGATGGAAGATGTTGGTGACTTTGAGCGAGTAGTGGTGAGGCAAGCCATTGATAAGCAAAATCTTCATTTTTCAAATAGATTTGTATCATCTTTGACATTTGTTCGGCAGATAGAGGAGGAGTGAGCTTCTGTTCTTCAAAGGATGGATATTTGTTGTCATGTATTACGGTCAGATCAATACATGGGTAGATTAAAATTTGTCCTGCTAAAGAAGTTCTATACGTTTGTTCTTTAAAAGTGAGAGCAGTGATTGCTGCCAGATTGCCTCCTGCGCTGTCTCCTGCAACATATAAATGGTCTGGATGAATGCCAAGAGCAGATGCATGTTCAAAAATCCACTGTGTGGCATGAATCGCATCATGAGCAGCTTGAGGGTATGGGTATTCAGGCGCAAGACGATAATCGACACTAATGACATTAACATCTAGATCGTTCACCAAATGTCGACAAAGTAAATCATGCGTTTCGATACTCCCTATACACCAACCTCCGCCATGGAAGTAAATCAGTGTTTCACATGATTCACTATGCTGGCGTTGAGTTTTATACAATCTTAAGCGTAAGTTACCATCGTCTACTTGTATCCATAAATCTTCTACGTCTTGAAGTTCAATGAATTGCCCCGCTACGTGAGGACCGAAATTGAGATACCAGTTTCTCATTTCATTGATATTTGGATCATTTAGAGTACCAATATCAAATGCAGGTGCACCTTGAGCTTCAAGCATTGCAAAAAAACTTGCCAGTTGTGGATCTAAACTCTGTAACATGTATTAAAAATCCTTTTTAAATCATTTTGATTTATTTACGATTTGAGAAGTGATGTCTTGTTCAAGACATCACTTCTCAATACTTAACCAATTTTTAAAATGGGTTTGAGTGTGATGCCTTTATGGCTATCTATTGCTGCCTGATTAATATCTTTAAAATCATAGAACTTAACCAGTTTGTCGAACGGAAACTTACCTTGCTGATACAGCGAAACCAAAGCCGGAATAAACTTTTTCGGTACGCCGCTACCTTCTACAACGCCGATAATCGATTTGCCGCCAAGCAATAAATCATTCACGTCAAACGCTGCGGTCGTTCCTAAAGGAGGGGCACCCACCACTGCAATGCTGCCAAGAATACCGAGCGCATCGATCCCTTGTTTCAAAATTTCTGGGCGTCCAGTCGATTCAAGAGCAAATTTTACACCACCGCCTGTGATTTCCTTGATGGCTTCGACAGGATCTTGCGTTTTACTGTTGATAACATGGGTCGCACCAAGTTCTTTGGCTAACGCCAAACGAGACTCGACAATATCCACTGCAATAATAGTGGTCGCACCACATACTTTTGCAGCAAGAAGTGCACTGAGTCCGACTGCGCCCGCACCCCAAGTGACAAAGCTACTGGCAGGCGCGACTTTCAGCGCATTGATTGCAGCACCTGCACCAGTTTGTATGCCGCAGCCGAGTGGCCCCAAAAGTTCAAGCGGTACATCTTTACTCACTTTTACGGCATTATTTTCACGGCTGATGGCGTAGGTTGCAAATGAAGATTGGGCAAAGAAATGATCATGAATTTTATGATGATCGTGCGTGCATACGGCAGAATGCCCATCTGGATCTCCACCACTGAAGTTTCGTCCAAAAAAATCCTGACAGTAGGCAGGTTGTCCGCTGCTACACTGCTCACAGCTTCCACAAAAGCCATAGCTGAGCACCACGTGATCACCTACAGCCAAATCTTTGACATTCGGGCCAATGGCTTCAATGATGCCTGAACCCTCGTGACCAAGTACCGCTGGTAATGGAACAGGATAATACTGATCGCGCACAATCAGATCGGTATGGCACATTCCCGTTGCTACAATTTTAACCAATACTTCATCGTTTTGAGGTTCACGAATCTTGAGCTGTTTGAGCTCAAAGTCTGCGCCTTTGCATTCGGTCACTGCTGCTGTGATTTCGGTAAACTTTGTCATTTCTGTACATCCTGTATGAGAAAAAAATTAAAATGGATAGTGTGGCGCCTCAGCCTGAATGGTCATCCATTGCCACTGAGTAAATTCATCTGGATTTGCTGGCCCACCAATTCGTGTTGCATTGCCAGATGCGCCAAATCCGCCAAATGGATTAATCGTTTCATCATTTACGGTCTGATCATTGATATGTAACAAACCGACATTTAGCTGTGCACCGAGTTGCATGGCACGCCCCACATTGGATGAAATAATGCCAGCCGAAAGCCCATAATCTCCCATATTGGCCAGTTCAATCGCTTGTTCATCGCTTGCAAAAGGAATCAGTACGGCCACTGGCCCAAAGATCTCTTCAATGAAAATTGGATTATCTGCTTGCACCTGTGAAAGTACGCTTGGCTCAAAGAACGGGCCATTCGCTTTACCTCCAACTTCAAGGGTCGCGCCGTGTTCAACCGCGGCTTGAACCAATGCTTCTACGCGCTTGCTTTGCTTTTCATTGATCAAAGGGCCAATGGTCACGTTTTGCTCTAAAGGATTACCCACCACAAAGCGTTTGACCTTTTCGATTACGCGTGCTTTGAGGGCATCGTAAATTTTTTCATGTATCAAGATTTTGCCAGATGTCATGCAAATCTGCCCAGAATGCAAAAATGCACCCCATGCAATATTCTCGGCTGCTAAATCGAGATCGGCATCGTCGAGAATAATCAGCGAGTTTTTGCCGCCAAGTTCTAACGAGACTTTTTTCAAAGTTTTGCCTGCATTGGCACCAATGATACGGCCCACCTGTGTTGAACCCGTAAACTGAATGCTGGCAATATGTGGGTCGAGCGTGAGTGCCTCACCTGTATCGGCGCCACCTGGTAATACATGCAGTAATCCCTTTGGTAAGCCAGCCAGTTCAAAAATGCGGGCAATTGCGTAACCACTACACACCGCCGTTCGTTCATCTGGCTTAAGTACCACCGCATTACCAAATGCCAAAGCTGGCCCAACCGCACGAAGCGCCAAATAAAGCGGAAAATTAAAAGGTGAAATCACGCCGACCACACCCAACGGTAAGCGTTTGGCCAAGCTTAATTTACCGTTGCGACTCGGTAATATGTTCCCCTGATCTAGCTGCGGAAATGCAATACAGTTTTTAAGCATTTGAATGCTTACTTTCACTTCAAACTGAGCTTTAAGTGCCAGTGAGCCACTTTCACGTATCAGCCAATTGACCAGTTCATCTTGGTGCTCTGTGGCAATCTGTACGGCTTTTTCAAATACGGCTTGGCGTTCTAAATAATCGAGCGCCCACCACTGCCGCTGCGCCGTTTGCGCTTCTTTCGCTGCTTGAGCAACATCTGTAGGCGATGCAGAGCCTGTCTGGCCGAGCTGCTCACCTGTGGCAACTTCTACCACACCATAGGGTTGTCCGCTTTCAAACCAACCACCGTTAAATAATTTTTTGTTCCAAATTGAAGCATCAAGTAATGTCATATAGACCTCGTAACGTCCTGTTCGTGCTTTTTCGATAATTTCGTTCTTACGATTGTTTAAAATCACACAGACTAAAATCGTATGTGTAGTATCGATATCTCACCTATTGCAGGGAATGTGCCAATATTTAAATTATTGTTTTTATTTAATTAATTTTTTAAATTTTCGGGTAATTGTTCAGGGGCTGAACACTATTGAATTGTACATTGTCCAGAATCTGAACAATGTACAGTACTACTTTTAGGATTTATTACTGTAAATACTTATACAGTGTTGTCCTTGAGATATTGAGTCGCTTAGCGGCTTGAGAGATGTTGCCTTTTTCTTGTTGCAAAATGTCTAAAACGAGCTGTTTGGTCATCTGATTCAGTGAAGTTTGAGGCTTATTTGCTAGGTAGGATTGGGGCATAACTTTTCGTTGCTGTGGTAGATGTAAATGTTCAAGATGCGCATGTTCAAGAGAATCATGCGATATAAGCGCCGCAGAAAGTTGAATCACATGAGCCAATTCTCGAATGTTTCCGGGCCAATCGTAGCGCTCGAACTGTTCTTGAACATTGACCGACCAACTGTAAATTTTGGCTTTGGCCAGCAGTGTCTTAAAAATATCAATTTTATCTGGACGGTCTTTGAGTTGCGGTAACTCGATCTGATAGCCACATATTCTGTAATACAAATCACTTCTGAAGTCATGGTTGTCAATCATTGCCAATAGATCTTGATGGGTGGCAGAAATTAATTTGAACTGACTTTGAATCGGCTTATGACCGCCTACACGATAAAAAAACTGATCTTGTAAAACGCGTAATAATTTTGCCTGTAAATGTTTGGGTAAATCACCAATTTCATCTAAAAACAAAATGCCCTGATGAGCAAGTTCGATCAAACCACGTTTGCCTTTGGCACTTGCTCCTGTAAAAGCACCTGCTTCATAGCCGAAAAGTTCAGATTCAAGTAAGTGTTCAGGAATAGCTGCACAGTTAATCGAAATAAATGCCTGATCTTTTGCCGCAAATTCGTGAATTTGACGTGCCAAATGATCTTTACCTGAACCTGTGGCACCCGTAATTAAAATGGGTACATCGGAATGCAAGATTTTGCTTAATTTGGCAATATCTTTAAAATCGGGTGTAGATGTGCTGAATAGGTGGCTTGTTTTTTTAGTCCTTTGAGGCGTGTATAAACGTGCATAAAACAGCGCTTCGTCTTGACTACGTATAAATTGCGTCTGCTGCTCAAGTGAGGCGAGGGTACTGATCGAACTGAAATAGTTCGAGATGGGCTTATACAATAATTGATCAATAGACGTATTGAGTAAAGTTAGTGCCATTTGATTGGCTTTTTGAATCTGCCCCGTGGCATCAATTTCAATCATGCCAGTATAGGCTGTTTTTAATAAATCTTCTGAATGCTGAAAATAAAGTAGTTGATGCTGTGCTGGCATGTTCTTTTTTATTATTTCATTTTCAACCACATACCCCTGATAAAGCAGGTGTCTTAGCCAGTTACTGGCCAGTTGTTCACGATACGAGGTGATGTCCAGCGCGCCCAGTATTTTGCCCTGACCATTGAACACAGGTACAGATGCACAGTAAAAGTCAGAGAATTCATTTAAATAATGCTGGTGGCCCATCATAATGATCGGCATCTGACTCAAAATACTACACGAGGGCGCAATACTGCCAAACTGTGCAATATCCAGAACTTGACCTTGCTTTAAAAAATGATAGGGCGAATGAGGGTCAGGATTTTGATATTCGGCAATAATTTTAAATTGGGTATTCAGGAAAAATGTACAAATATTCTGATGTTTAAACAGCGCCCAAATATCTTTCAAAATAGGAAAAACCGTTTCAGATAGACGAATATCCTCAGTGGTTAGGGGCTGCTGTGTCGAGGCTGGAACTGGCGTGAACGGGCTCAAGCCTGCTGCTTTGGCTTTATGCCACATCTGTAAAATGGTTGGATCAAGCTCGGTTTGTTCTGGAACTTGACCCGTTTTATAAAAATAATCTTTAACTTGGCACCAGTCACGACTTGATGAAATTTGCATATTTTGAATCCTTCAAAAACAAAGAAACGTTGCTCGCGACTACATCAGAAACAACATCATCTTTTCATCGTCCATTGAATCTTTTTTGACTATAGCAAAGATACTTTTTGAGTTGTGTATAAAAGTTGATTTTATAGATTTCAGGCGTTTTATAGGTATTAACATATCCTAAAGGTATGAATATATGTATTTTTGAATATCGACACACGTGATTAAAAAAAATAAATTAGCGATCAATAATTATTTTTATTACATGATCAGGATGATCTTTTGGGAAGGACCTATGCAATATTCAACAACGCGTCTTTATCAGTTTATGCTACGAATGGGGGTTACTTTTGGCATGGTAGGCTGTATCGGTGTGATACCGACAGTGGTCAATGCTCAAGATAACTGGACACTTAGCCTCAAAAACGCTTATATCGATCGTGATTATGACGGCAATGCTGTCAAGGACACCGGTAGCTGGTCGCAAGGCGCTTCTTTATTTTATAAATCTGACTATTACAAAACACCCATCGATGGACTTGAAATTGGTGTGGATGGTTCAGTGCAATATGCGGTTCGTTTGAGTCATGACAAGGGTGTGGCAGATACCATTTTACCTTTTGATCCGGTAAGCCAAGAGCAGGCGCGTGATTATTTAAAATATGGTGGAACACTTAAACTTAAATATGATCAAACCGAACTTCGTGTGGGCGAGCTTTGGCCAGATTTACCCGTCACTGCGGTAGACCGTAGCCGTCAGTTACTGACTTCGTATCAGGGGGTTAGCCTCAATTCGAAACTGACCAGTAAGCTTACGGGTGAAATTGGAATAATTTCTAAAGTATCGCCACGTAACGAAGAAGATTTTCGTAAACTGACCTTCACCAAAAATGGCATCAAATACGTTTCGGACGGTTTAAATTACATCGATTTAAAATATCAGGTTTTACCGAATTTAAAGCTTGAATATTATTTTGGTAATTTAGAAAATCTTTATAACAAACATTATCTTGGCGCAGATTATAGCTACAAGCTTTCGCCTGAGGCCTCGTTGCATACCAAGCTTAAATATTTTAATGCCAGTGAAGACAATAAAAATTACAACATCGATAGCCAAAACTTCGGAATTTTAGAAACTTTAAAGTACCGAAATCATACTGTTGGACTGGGTTATCAGCAAATTGTGGGAGATGCTTACCCACTGCCAGATGGCTTTTTACCTGAAACCTATTTCATCAACTGGAACACCACAGGCTTCTTTAAAGCTGATGAAAAATCAGTTCACTTTATCTATGGCTACGACTTTAAAGATTATGTACCGGGTTTAAATTTTACCTTTAAGCATGTGTATGGGTACGACTTTAAGACCGCAACAGGTCTGAAAAACAAAGAGCAAGAAAGCAACTTTATTTTGAATTACGCCTTTCAAAATCCAAAGCTAAAAGGCGTCGGATTCCAGTGGTTGTATATCCCGTATAAAGTCCGTTACGGAACGGATTTTAACGAAAATCGTTTATTTCTAACTTACACCAAAAAATTCTGAGTGCTTGGTGCTAAATCCTTATGGATGGAGGAATGTTATGTCTAGAGAAATTAATGTCAATCAGATGATTGACGACTCAAAGCTCACGCCGTTTCATTGGCGAGTGATTATACTCAGTACCCTCATTATTATTTTTGATGGTTACGATCTGGTAATTTACGGGGTGGCATTACCACTTCTAATGAAAGAGTGGGCCATTGATCCGGTCACCGCGGGCTTTATTGGCAGTATTGCATTGTTTGGTATGATGTTTGGTGCCCTGATTTTTGGCACCATCGCCGACAAGCTTGAACATTTGGGCGTGAGCCGTAAAAAAGTCATTGCGGTCTGTATTATTTTATTTAGCTTGTGCACGGTATTGTGCGGTTTTTCCGAAACCACCACGCAATTTTCCATATTTCGCTTTTTGGCAGGTGTAGGCATTGGTGGTGTAATGCCAAACGTAATTGCGCTGGTCAGTGAATACGCACCGAAAAAATTTAAAAGTTTTTTTGTGACCTTAATGTTTAGTGGTTATGCCATTGGCGGCATGACGGCAGCTTTTCTGGGGTCGATTTTAGTGCCGCTTTATGGCTGGAAAATCATGTTTATGATTGCCGGAATTCCATTGGTGTTGTTATTGCCTCTTATGAAAGTTTTGCCTGAATCGATTGACTATTTGGTTCGTAAAAAGAAAGATGAAACGGTTCGTTTTATTATGACCAGAATGGTGCCGTCGTATCAGTATCAGCCCGATCATGTTTTTGTACTGAACTCATCGAATCAAAATCAGGCACAAGCGCCAGTCAAAATGATTTTTCAGGAAAAGCGTGCGTTTAGTACGATGATGTTCTGGTGCTCAATTTTTATGACACTGATTATGGTTTATGCACTGGGGAACTGGTTGCCAAAACTGATGATTGAAGCAGGTTATAACCTCTCGAAGAGTCTCATTTTCTTGTTCTCTTTAAACGTGGGGGGAATGATCGGCTCTATTTTGGGTGGATATCTGGCGGATCGCTATAACGTCAAGTTTGTGACCATGGGCTTGTTGTTGCTGGGTGCGATTTCACTGAGTCTGTTGTCTTTCCAGTTTAGCAGTGTGATTTTGTATATCTTAATTGCATGTGCGGGCGCAGCCTCAATTGGTGCTCAAATTATGCTGCTGGCCTACATGGCAAAATTTTATGCCCCAAATGTTCGCTCTACTGGAATTGGTTGGGGGCTTGGCATGGGGCGTGTCGGCGCAATTTTAGGGCCAATCTTGACTGGATGGTTATTGTCTTTGCAACTGCCGCACTTCTATAACTTTCTGGCACTGAGTATTCCTGCGGTTCTTGGTATTGTCACGGTATTTTTAATCAATGACCGACGTATGTATCAACCTGAACCGATCAGCCCGATTGCCAATCAAAACGACACCACTACGGTGAAAGTGAACGAAGCAGTCTCGCATTAATCTAAAAAATTATAAAAACCCATCAGCACCTCACAGTCTGATGGGTTTTTTGTTACCAGTTTGGCGGCTCAGTAAAACCTTCATAGGCATATATCTGGCGAATCGTTTCGTACAACGAATAAATATAAGTACTTTCCTCCATATTGCGCACGGCAATATAGATGGGCGTGATGGCATCGGGATCTAGAAGCGGCACATAGCTCAGATTAAAAAGCTGGATACTTTGCGTACTGGCCGGTACCAATGAAATTCCTTCACCCGCTGCCACTAATCCAAGCGCCAGTTGAACTTCACGGACTTCATTAATTTTGGTGGGTTCTAAGCCATGATCAGAAAAGATATTCATTACATGGGTAGAAAAATTAGGCTTAGGCGAGCTTGGATAAAGCAAAATTTTTTCATCAATTAAATCATTTAAATGCACGCCTTTATCTTTCATTTGATTAAGCGGATGGCTGGCATGTACGGCCACCATCAAACGTTCATTACGC
>NZ_JVOR01000041.1:0-21293 GCF_001054715.1 Acinetobacter sp. 243_ASPC
TTACCGTCCAAGTCACTTGGCCAGTCAAATTTTTGGTTGCTCATGATTTTTACTCATTAAAAAACCACCCGAAGGTGGCATTTTTACGTTGGACTTTTAAAGTCATTGATATGTATATCAAAATACGCTTCAATCAACTCACTCTGCTCTACAGGGGTATCGTGTTCTTTAACACCCTCTTTCAAATCATTGATTGATGACAAATACTCATTCAAATCAATCAAGCCTTTCTCAATTAATATTCTGGCTAAATTTCCAATTAAAAGTCGATTTGCCTTATCGCCTAGTGTGATCTGTTTAACAACCTCTAATGTATACTCATTGAACTGTTCCGACATTTCTATTTTCCTTTTATTGCATTATGTAATGGATACCCTTGGCGAAGATTGCGTTGAATGCCTCGATCTACACCAGAGTCAATTTTTTGATCTAACATCTTACCTATAGTAACCATCAAATTACCATCAGCATCCTGAGAAGTTTGCACCTCGTCATTGCCATAATTATTAATAGTTACTTTGAATCCAGATTCAGACTTATACCGATCCACAATATAACTCGACGTATCCCCCACAGATCCACCAGACGCTCGTTTCACTGGCAGTTCACCCATACGGTTTATGTAGTCCAAGGTGTCAACTCCAAGACTACGAACTGACTTGGCTTTAATGACATACTCATTGTCGGAAAGCATTGCAGGAATCGAATCGCTGGTCTCAGTACCAGAGCCTCGAACATGGCCACCAGTTGAGAAGCTTGCGATTGTCTGAGCGGCAATTAAACCAACTGAAGCGTATCCAATTGCCCGAATTGCAGTCGCAGCAGGTAGACCGAAAATACCTGTTTGGGCAGTGGTTGCACCTGCAGCTAATTCGGTATTGATAATCTGTTGAGCGATTGCCATGGTTTGCTGAGCCAAAAACATTGCTTTGAATGTTTTGGAGTTCTCACCTCTGGCATCTTTGACCATTTGAGTCATATTACCCCAAGTGGTAGATGCACTTGAAAGCAACGAGCTGTAGAGTTGGAGTTGATTATCATGCTGGCTTCTGATTAAGAGCATTTCATCACTAGCACCCTTATCTCTTATAGCTTTTAGTTGATCCTGGTATGCTTGCTCCGCCTCTAAAAGCATTTTATGGCGAGTATTAGCATCGTTCAGATACTGCCCATTGTCACCAATCTGATTAATACTTTTCTGAGAGCTTTGCCAAGAATCCCATGCGCCAGACATACTGTCGCTGAATTGATTTTGAAGTTGCCAATTTCCCAACTGATTTGGATTAAGAGTTACTTGAGCTTTGGATTCCATAGCAGCCTTTTGAGCATCACCAACCTGAGCGTAAAGCATTGCTCTAAATTCAAGAAGTTTTAACTCCTGAGTTCTTCGATAAGCCTCAATCTCGTACTTAGCCTGATCATCGATTGACGCTTTAGCGAGCACCTTTTGTTGATCCGTTATACTTCTCGTTGCGTCAATTACAGCTTTGTCTACTGTGGCTTGGTTTTTAATTCGCTCCTCACCAATCCAACGCCACCCTTGTACCTGAGATTCAAACTGTAATTTGGCTAATGACTCTGTTGCATCATATCTCTGGTTTTCCTGCATGATGTATTTATCACGCTCTTGACCAGTGAAGTTTTTAGTAATGTCAGCTATTTTTTTGTTGTGAGCATTTAAGCGCTGAATATCTTCGCTCGCCAGATCATCACGCATTTTGTTGATTTCTTCTTGATTTTTGCGTTGCTTTTCAAGGAAGTCATCAAAATCAAAACGCTGATCATTGCTAATTTTCCCTCCGCTTGACCATGCTGCCCACTTGCTGATTTTACTAAAGTATTCAGAAACCTCTTTTTGACGCGCTGGATCTCCTGCTACTGTACCATTTTTCATAAACTGCCTAGCGCCGCCTGCACCCGCATTATGAGAAAGGATCGCTTGTTCTAAGCTTCCTGACTTCTCAAACTCTTTGGCGATGTTATCGACTACAATTTTCCCGACTTTAAGAAAATCATTGTTATCAGAAAGTGAAATACCGTTGTCTTTTCTGTATCCAGAAGTTGTTTGCCAATTCCCTAATGCGCCTGTGTGACTCTTAAGGTCAGTACCTGCTTTGGATTCTTGCATATACAAGCCAGCAATATAGCTTGCAGGAATACCTTTACTTTCCGCATAAGCACCCAAACCACTTTTTGAAACATCACTGTTAGCTTTGGCTAATAGCTTTTGTTGCGCTTTGGTGTATTCATACTGCTTTTGAAGTTGTTTTGTAGATTCTTTCCTAGATTCCGCAATTTTATCTTCGGTATCTGCAAGTTTTGCTTGTTGCAATGCCAAGTTAAAAAGCTGTTTTGCTTCATTAGTTCCAGTGAGTTTTGGATCATAATTAAGCGCTTTCAAAGCCTTCATTAAATAGTCAATTTGATTATTGGAGAGCGAACTATTCATAAGCAAAGTTGTTTTGGCCGACATCTCTTTAATATCAGCTAAAGCACCAGATTTATAGTTTTCCAAAGCATTTTTTGCAGCTCGTGCAGCCTCCTCAACTTTATTGAATGACTTGGCCTGACCATCAAGTTGAGAGGATGCATTCTGGGCTGCATTACCAGATACTTTCACCTCAACACCTAGGGCTTTTTGTGCTTTTGCATTCTCGCTTACAGTGCCGTACAGCTTGTCGTATTGCTCGATCTGTGAAACCATTTGAGCGCGCTGCTCTGGAGTAATCATGGCAATCTGATTGACACGGCTTAATGCCTCGGAAAGGCTCAGCGAGCCAGAGCGGACCTCTGCCTGAATTGCATATAGGTCAGTACTAACCTTGGCACCATTACCCATTTGATTGTTGTACTGAGCAACTTCACCAATCGCATTCGCAAATAGCCGTGCCTGACGATCTAACTCCTCATTCTGCTCTTTAAACTTTTGGGCTAAGTCATTTTTTGCGACAGATTTATGTGCATTATCTAAAGATTTCAGCTCTTCAGTGCTTTTTTGAGCATATTTACTTTGCTCGTTAAGCATTGCATTAGCTTCAAGCCCATTATCGCGCATAAGAAGATATGATCCGGCCAAAGTTGCTACAGTCAAACCCAAGCCTACTGGACCACCTAAAACACCTAGCAAACGACCACCAATGGCCAATGAAGCTGAACTTGCGGCCGAAGCTCTGGTTCTTGCCGCAGCTAACGCATTTTCAGTGGCAGTTAGTTCTGCATTAATTTGCGCTTGCTGTTGACGAAGCAAACCCATACGTAATTCTGAGTTAATCGATCCTTGTGCTGATATCTGGCTTTTCTTACGTTGAAGTTCAAGCTTTAATTCTTCTACCAGAAGAACACGGGTAACCTGAGTTGCGGCTAATTTAGCCTCCAAGCCTACAACTTCCTGAGCAGATGCTGCCTTTTCTGCCTGAATGAGTCCATATTGAGTAACAGTTTGCTCAACGAGTTGTTTAGATTTTGCAGCACCAGCGGCAACAGATGCGTATATTGCTGGGATATAAGTTCCCACATAGTAAGCACCTGCAACTTGAAGACTTGAAATCACCAGATCAAGATTTTCGGCAAGAAGCTTTACTGAATCTGCTGTTAATGAAGCGGCACCAGATGCCTTACCTGCCTCACCAATAAACTTTGATACCTCATTGTTTAGCATCGTGAATGATTGGCCAATGGTTGGATCTGTTTTGGCAAACAGGGAATCTACTGATTTGCTTGCTTTCTCTAGAGCTTTAACCAGCGCCTCAGATGTGATTGCACCAGTTGCAGCCACAGTACGAAGTTGTCCAACTGTAATACCCATACCTTCAGCAATTGCTCGAGCTAAAGCTGGAGTCTGCTCCATTACCGAGTTTAATTCTTCACCTCGCAACGCACCCGCACCCAAAGCCTGATTAAACTGTACCAATGCTGCTTCTGCACTGGCAGCGCTTGCACCACTGATAGCTACAGCTTTTGATACTGTTTCAGTGAGTTTGGCTGTCTGATCCATGGTAAGACCAAGTGTTTTAGCATTGTTAGCAAAACCTTGATAAACCTGTGCCGCAGCATCCCATGATTGCCGTGTTCTTTGAGCGATATCAAATGTATCACTCATTGCTTTATTGAGCTCTGTTTGTGAATTTGTGACAAGCTTCAGGCGGTTTTGAAGATTCGTATAAGCGTCCATCTTTGAAATGAGAGCACCAACCGAAACCAATGCTGTCATTTGTGCAGCTAGAGAACGTGTGGCAACAGACATAGCATCCATAGACTTTGTAGCGAAGTCTCCATTTTTTTCAATGCTCTGTAACTCACGATTCAAAAGTTCAGCATTGCGTTTAGCTTGTTCAGAGCTAATTTCTATGACCAATCTGCTTGTAGATGCTGCCATTACTTTTCTCCGGGCAATAAAAAACCGATCTCGTATTGGATCGGTTTAGAATTTATTGGTTCGCATGATTTAATTCAGGTTTTCAAATAGGCACGGCTGAATCTGACGATCCACATTGGCAATAGCGGTTTCAAGTACATCTCGTTGCTTTTTCCATTGAGATAAGCCTCGACCACATGCGCTGGCGATATCTTTCTCACATTCCAATTTTGCATTTAATGCTTCACGCTTCTGGATTAAAGAAAAATAATCAGTCTGCAATAGAGTACGTGCCTCAAAGAATGCTCGAACCAATGCTTTCTTGAAAGATATGACTCGCGGACTATTTCTTAATAACGTCATAAGAAATGTTGCTTGTTGTTCGTCCAATATAGCGTATTCAGTGGCTTTGGCATAACCACCATGTTGCAGTGGCTCACCCTTTCGGATTTCAAATCTGATAGGGCCAAGATCTGCAAAGTCAGGACGATACGTTCTAACTAACTTGATGACGCTGGCATGCTGTAATCCAAGTCCAATAGCAATTTGTAATGTTGTTGTATAAGGTTGTGCGTCCTTAACATCAACAAGTTTTACAGGGTTAAATTTCGCATTCATTTAAATCGCTCCTTATTTTAAAACAAATGCCTGAATGCAAATTCGATGACATTTGTCATGGTTTGCCATATTTCAGGCATTAAAAAAGCCGACTTATTAGATCGGCTTCGCTTTGTTAAATCTTAAATCTTGTCAATAGGGTTGAAAAGGTGTTGAGGTGTTGCACTGTCAACAGGTAATAAAAAAGCACCCTAGGGTGCTTTAATTTAATCCAATCTTTTTATTTTCTTGATATCGCAATAAGCTTGCTATTTTCTGGAACAAGTAGCCAACTATAAAACCATTAAGCATGATTCCAATTCCTGTAATAACCATAACACCAGACCACACCTTTTCAGTACCATAATACTCTCTTGGCACTTCAACCCGACCAAACACCAATATAAAAATGAATCCAGCAATTAGTCCAATCACAATCAACACCCAACCTATGAAGTTGCAGACTTCACTTTCTCTCATACCTTGATTTTCTTCTGACATTTTAATTAACCTTAACTTTAGTAGTTATAAATATCTATTTTAGTGCGTTCTCACAATACGGGGATGCATTTTTTAAAAATGGATCTGGAATGAAATTAAATGAAGCACCCATGTAGTAATTGGCTTTCAGTTCAAGTTTTTCACTTGAGTTTGAAACGATTTTAAGTTTGAGATTATTTTGATTATAGATAGTATCATTGACTACTTTTATCTTATCTAGAATATCTTTGCCATTGTAACTTTGGCACATCAAACCAGTTCCATCCCTGTTAAACTTAATCGTTACCAACCATGGTCCACCACTTCCCGACCAGTTACCTGATAAATTAGTTGGCGTAGGAACAACTGTGCTAAATTGGCCACTCATTAAGTCGTTTGTTGCGGCACATCCCGCCAAACCTAACCCAACAACCAATCCTAACAATAATTTTTTCATAATTTAGCTCTCAACTTACAATCCAAATAAATATCATCAAAACTATCAAACCTGCGACTCCAGCAGCTACCCACTCTGATTTAGGGTATCCCCATAGGTAATCAGGATTGTTAAAATCTGGCTGACGTTTATTATTTTGAACTGTTTTTTTGTGTGGCTTGTAGCTTGAATATGACAATCCAGTACCGGGAAGACCAACTGTGGTACGCGTTCCTTTTTTACCCACATTTACTCTGGCACCTTTACCTCCAACTGAAACACTAGAGATGCCTTTCTTACCTACATTTAAGCGAACACCCGGTGCAATTTTGAAACTCTTTCTGAAATTAAATCCCATTTCATCACCTTATCTTGAGCAAATTTTTTTTGATGCACTTATCGATCCATCATTGCATACAAATTTACTTCCTTGGCAATGACTGATGCCGCCCTTTTTCCCAGAGCATGGTTGTCTTCCTTTACCAGCCTCTGCTGTTGAAATTGTAAGTAAGCCAACCGTTAAAGCTAAAATAATATTTTTCATATAAAACCCACTAAATTATTATCTAGTGAGATTAGCTCAAAAAAGAGCCAGTTACCATATTACACTTATTAAAAAACCCGCCGATGCGGGTTTCATTATTTGATATCTTCTGACTTTAGAGGATTGGCTTTCCATCGGGTTGCTAATAATTCAAACT
Organism: Acinetobacter sp. 243_ASPC; assembly: GCF_001054715.1. Classification (NCBI taxonomy): domain Bacteria; kingdom Pseudomonadati; phylum Pseudomonadota; class Gammaproteobacteria; order Moraxellales; family Moraxellaceae; genus Acinetobacter; species Acinetobacter sp. 243_ASPC. The sequence goes on from NZ_JVOR01000041.1 coordinate 6,569, forward strand.
CTCTAAACAAGGTGTCTTTTTTGGCTGTTTCACGCAACTGTGATACGGCTGGACTGCATATAGCCCAAAACTTAAGCATAGTAGTGCAATACATTCGCTTAAACATCTCTTCATCTAGCAGCTTTTTGTTAATTCCAATAGCATAAAATTCATACCTGTTTAGAACTTTAAGTAAATGCATCCTTACGTTAGCTTCATGTCTCGTTAAATCACCTTCATTAACACTAAGCAGCAATGCAAGTGTCATACGTTGTTCTTGACCATTTAAGTTATCAATAGTTGTTGATAATTCCACTTTGTCAATTTCAGTTACTGTTGTACCTGTTTCATTATAATCAGTTTCTCTAATGTGAGATGCTTTTACACCCGGCTTATCTAATTCTGAGTTTTCAGCTTGATCGTAATAGTGCTTAGGGTTTTCATTGAATTTTAAAACAATCGATTTGGAAAGCCCAAGTGTTTCATCCTTATTGTCGTCAAGAATTGTGTCTAGTGTTGCCCGTTCTCTTGAAGTTGTTCTGGATGAGTGAATTGTTGTGTATGCAATATATGCGGATGCCAAAAAAACAATTAATTGAGCAAATAAAAGCCAATCCGGTACCTTCCATTCAGAAATGTTGAGAAATCTATAGATTTCATCTGATATAGAATAAGTAGCCATTAAAAAAGCGGATAACGCTAAGAGTAGTGTTAATCCGCTTTTTTGAGAATCTGATAAAATTTTCTTAGCCATCCCAGCCCTCAGAGCATGCGAAAGCCATTACATTTGTTGTAATAAATAGTGTTTTCATAGCTTTTCTCCATTGACAAAAACACCCAGTAGGTATGTTTCTGGGTGTGCATTTATAATATCGCTTAGTATACCTATGCGCAACATCTTTGATAAATATTTACTTTTTATAAATGTCAATACATGTAAGTACTAGCAGCGTTAAATGTTGTCGCACGGCACAACAAAAACATATTTTACAATAACTTATAAATATAATAGGCTTTTAAAAGTTACAAAAATTGATCAGTTTATGAATGAAATGAAACAAACCAAAGACTTCACCCGCCCTCAGTATTCAAACCCCGCCATAGATATGTCAGAGTTTTTTATTGAGAATCCTCAATACAGGGTGATTAGATACGTACCCATCGCGGGCGGTATTCGGTGCTGGTATGTGATAGTGAGTTAAAGAAGAAAAGCCCCTGAGGGCTTTTTAGTTCAGTCCACCCAGTTTGGTAGACATTTATAACGCTTTAAATATTTCTGCTCATACAGAGAAGAAACATCCAAATACCCCCAAATTGCTATTAGTAATGGAACAATAGCCTGCCCCCAAATGACTAATTTTAGATTATCTTGTAAAGTATCTTGAAAGATATAAGCCCCCATAATATTGAACTTGTACAAGAAAATTATTAAAGGTTGGTACAAGAAAATTCCCATTAGAACTAAGAATACAAAGAAAATACTTCTCCATTTTAGAACCGGAAATTCGGTAAAAGCATACTCAATTCTTACTAATCTACCCTCGATCCATTCACGCATATTAACCTCTTTTTTGTTTTAAATTTTAAGATTATCAAAAAATCAATCTTACTTTTAACCACTTAGAGGTTTTACGACACTGTATGTCGTATTAATTCTTAAATGAAAAAATTAACACTGATTCTCTGACAAAAAATTAGAGGTTGAGGTTCGATATGTCTACATTAGACTCAGCTAAGTGGTTTTAACCGAGCTTTCCATAAATTTATTGTCGAGCGCAAATATGCACTCAACAAAAAGCCCCTTATCCAGATCACATCCATAAACATTAAAGTAAGCATTGATATCATGCAGGCTCAAACTTTTAGGCGTAATCGAATGTGCTGTGCAGATATAGTCACGCCCCCGACTGATCAAAGAAAAAGCCTCATTGATGTATTGACCAATGAAGCTTTTTTCAGGAAGTTTGGGGGTTAAAAGACCTAGCCGTTTATAGATTTGGCTCGTTTTTTCTTGGTCCCACTTGTGGTTTCGGTACTCGTAGTGCTCAAGGGCTTTCCCACTACATCTTTAACCTCAGCATCGCGCTCTTTATTAAGCTCAAGGGCTTTGCTAAAAACAAATGACACTATCGAGTTACTTTCTGTCGAGCTTGTACAGATCAGCTCAGCATTCTTTTGAGTGTATTCAAGCGGCTTACCCTGTTCCACCTCAATGCCTGTCCATCCAAGCAGCAAATGCGATACAGCCCGGTTAAAGCCAAGGCCTGATTGCTGCGCTGTCTCATCTGTTACTTCACGATAGCCCCGCAGTTCTTGCTCAGCCTGCAAGTTGTTCAGTTCAAGCGTACGGTTAAACGATGGCTTACCAGAGCTAGCAATGAGTAGCTTTACATCATCTTTATACTCAAACCACTTCTGACTAAATTCCGCTTTTGGTTGCTCTTTAATTTCGATTAGCATTATGAACCTCCGCCCACTGCAACAGGCATACGTGTAAGGGTTGGTGCCACGTCTGCCACGGTATAAGCAAACTGTGAGCTGGTAATTTCAGAATTTCCTGAGCTCGGCAATGGCGCTGTCACCTGAACTTTAGGTAAGGCCAATACATATTTATTACCATCACTGTCCGCCATTGGGATCGAGAGTGCAATTGGTATATTGAGGAACTGCTTTTCATAGAGCAAAGATGTGTTTTGTGACCACGCTACGGTAAAGTTACCAGTGCCTCCAGCAACCATCTCAAGAATTGCGCTAATGTTTAGACCCTTACCCAAACAGCGTTGAACCTGCATTGAGTTATCCCAGGTAAAGTCGAACTGTGTAATACACGCACCAGCGATCACGGCGCCATCAATTAGAATGTCGCCAATCGATACGCTGGACATCAAAGGATTCGACATTGCAGCAGTAATCGTACCAGCTGGTGCAGCGGTCGCTTTAGCGCGGCCCATTCCCATAAAGCTGAAAGTTGCCGTGATCAAACCATTTTCAGGAACAGTCAGCTTGAACTGATTCGCATGCAGACCAGAGAACGTGTGATAGTCATTGTTGTCTGTAAAGCCACGTAATACAGATAAAGTTTTGCGCGTCGTACCGCCAAATGTCAGTACATTGGCGGTCCATGGATTGAAAGCAACACACTCAAGTAAAGTGTCGTAAGCACCGTATTGAAACTCGGTTTCGATGTCCCCTGCATAATCCACCCCAGTAATGTATTGGCCAGATGCGATTCGACTGTCTTTGATCGTATTCGATGCTGTTTTGTTGGCATTCGCATTGATTGAACAACTTGTGAAAGGCAAAGTTGTACGTGCAAATGGACTTGGTGTTGTTCCTACAGTTGCCTCAGGTGCGAACTGTACGAGCTGTTTGGTACCTGAACCCATTGGTTTCTCCTTGATTTAGGCATAAAAAAACCACCAATGAGGTGGTATGGATGATTTGATGAATCGATCGTTGTATTGATAAAGCAGTTAGTTTATTCGATAGGAAACCGTGACATTATATTGAACAAAGTCAGCATCTCGACCTGAGTAGACACTTTGGCCTTCTAAGCACTCCAGATGCTGAAATGAGAAATACTCAAAATGGGCAAGTAACTTATCACTCAAATCTGTAATCGCTTTTTCACCAGTATTAGGCCGAGCAAAGCACTGAATCATGATGTTACCAGTACGGCGTGTATTCGGTTGATCTGCTAAACCAGCGATAAAGCTCTGTCCACCTAAGATACTTAATCGGCACCATAGTCCGGTATCAGGTACCTTAAAATCGGGCGCATTAGGATAATGGATCCGCTCTTGTGCAATACCATTAAAACTCTGCATTCGCGCCACAATGGTCTGCCGAGCTTGTTCAAGTGTCATGGCCATATTAACCACCGTATTTCTGCATAATGTATGTAAATGTCGTTCGGTAGATGCCCTGCGGTGCTTGATCAGACCAGCCATTTTCCAAGCGATAGGCGTAAGGCAAAGAGTTTGAGATAAAGACTGTCTGAAATGGCTTTAATGCGATTAGGTTTTGCAGTCCTTTTGAGATTGTGCCTGCTCCGCTCGTATCTTTTTCACTTGAACTCGCTGTAGCGTCCACAGATCCAATTGATACTCGATGATTACCGCGAAATGCGCCGGTATCCACTGGACTGGCCAACACAACACCTTGAAGCGTGTCAGCCACGATCTTTTTTTGAGTTTGAGTCAGCTCTTGCTCAACGACTCGGATAAATTCAGTCGGTTTGTTTTTCCATGCCATTCGATGCCTCATTTTTCTTCAACATCCAATCATTTTGGAATAGTTAGTAAAAGCAATTTTTACACTCTTAAAGATTCTAAATTATCAATTCCTTGCATAATATTCTGGTAGTGAATCTCGTTCAATTTTTCATATTTATCTAATTCCTCTAAAAGATAATTTTTTCTTCTCATAGATGAAGTATCAAGAAAATTTGCGATTTCATTATATTGAAATACGATATCTATCTGTTTATAGAGAGACCAATATAAACCTGAGAAATCTTTTTCCAGACTCTTTATGCAATTCTTAAAAAATATTGATTGATCATTGATAGATTCGATCTCGTCTACCATTAAAAAAATATTAGCAATGTGCATATGGTATTGCATTTGATGCTCATTAAAACTTTTGGCATCTTTTTCTCTTTTAGCTTTCAAATTAAAAAAGGGTAAAAGTTCCTTGTGCAAAATTCTCAAAATTTCGACACTTAGATTTTCATTTTTGATTGCTTTGTGCTGGGAGCGCCAATCAGTAAACAGAACAAATGCAGTAATTGGCGCAAGAAAAGCAGCTGCTAAAGTAAATGCATCTTTGAGAACATCGTAGGCTTTTTGATGATCAAAAATATAATCTTGAATTGGATAATTGCTCAATAAAAAGAAACTCACAACTAAATACCAAAATACACCCCCAAAGAGCCAGTAACCGATAATCTTGATTTGATCTTCTAATTTCTTTTTGGCCATATATCCCCCTAATTTAGGGGAATATTAGATCAGGTAATCACACCTTCCTCAACTGGCATTTCCAAATAGTTCCCGTTGGATCCTGCTTAATGTGCATCACTCGATAATTACCTTTTGCCGTAGACCATTCATCATCAATCTTGGGCAGCATACTCACTTCATTTTGCAGTACGGTGGCCTTTTTATCCGTGGCCAACACACCGAGCGTCAAAATCTCATACTGGCTATATGAGCCAAACAGGACGCCACGACCAGTATAGATCTCTTTGGTTTCAAAGTAAGTTTCTGTTTTCGGATCCCAGTTTGATTTGGTGATACGTTCACAAGTGAATGAGTGGACGGCGTCAGCAAGTTTTTTATCGAAAGCTTTGCCAACTTTGGCTTGGATTTTATTTCTGATCATCCTCGGTATACTCCGAATGAGAAGCCCTTGCCTTTTAAGTCCAAAGAAGTGATGAATGCCTTAGCAATTTGCTCAAACTTTGAGATTTCTCGACTACCCTCGGCAAATGTTTCTTCAACTTCTACAGAATCAGCTTTTACCTTCTCTTTGGTTGTCAGTCTCTCGGTACCAACATAAATCACATTGGCAATCAGGCCTTTTATGATTTCACACGCTGCATCTTTTAGCAAAGGATCAATAACCTCAGGCTCACGGCCAATCTCATTTTTCATCCAAGTATTGGCCAATAGAACAAGTCGAGCTTTGTCATTGTCTTCGGCAAAATCATGGCCAAGAATTGATTCGGCCTCAGCTACATTGATAAAGCTCATAGATTTATTCCTTTTGTGATCCAACATCCACAGCTTTCGCAGCTTTGGCTTCCGCAGCAGTCAGCTTCTTAACTTTGGATTCAAGTTCACCAACTGTTTTTTCAAGTGATTGAACTTTGGTTACTAAATCATCACGCTCAATAGTGGTCTGATTGAGAGCATTGTTTGCAAGTAACAGTTGCTCTTTTAAACGAGAATTTTCAGATACTAATTCTGAGTTTTCACGATGCACAACATGCAGCGCTTCAACCTGACGTTTAAGGCTGTCATTATCCGCAACTAACTTTTCACACTCAGCCTTTGCATCATCAATAGCTTGTTGTAGCTCTGGCGCAACTTCAGTGTTGATATTCACAGTAATGGTGTCGGCTTTGGCCTTATAGTGCTCTGGTACTTTGCCACCGTATTCATCAGCCGTTTCAATGAAATCACTTTCTTTTACTGCAGATGCATTACGTAAGATCCATCCTTCACTTTGCAGCTTTTCAACATTCTCTACTGAAAAGTCATCAGTGAAGTAAATCTTCTTAGTTTTGGTTTTCATGCTTTGCTCCAAATGAAAAGCCCCTTGCGGGGCCTCCAATTATTTTGTTTTGATCAAGACACCAGCTGTATCTTTGAGACTCGATGCGATCAAATCCCAATTGCTTGGCGTTGCAATTGCTGCATCGTTTGGAGATTTACCACCGTTGGCAGTATCCCAGGCATAACCTTTCACACCTGCACCATATGACCATTCAGCTTGATAGGTGTATTTCAGATTTTCACTGCCCGTGGTTGGAACCAGTTCGGCATTGAAATCCTGATTGTCATTGATAGCAATTGCACCTTCAACCAATCCAAGTGAGTTATAGACTGTTGTAGCAGGATCACCAGAAGTTGCGGAAAGTGCTGGAGAATCAGTCACCACAAATACTCGTCCAAATGGATCACGCACAACGTTCACACCGTCATACATGAATAAGCGTTCACTGTTGGCGAGAGCGTTATCAAAGAGATTGTGCATCGTAGTCGAGTGAACTACCCAGGCACGTAATGCACCTGAACGGTCTCCCATTCGTGCAGCACCTTTATTCAACAAGCGAAAAGATGCATCTGCCGTGGCGCTGCCTTCAATCAAAGAACTCTGCCCACTGATAGCAGCAACACCGGCAGTAATCCCGGCATTCAGCATATCTGCAATCTTGGCCTTGCCCAGCTGCTCGCCAATGGTTAATGCAGCCAATTCAGGATTCTGTAAAACCCATGTGTACTGTTGTTTTTCGTATTCGATGGGTGGTGTACCTGCTCCAACCTTTACTGCAACATCGAGCAATTGCTCGAGCCGTTTAGCTGCAACTGTTCCAGTCCCATAAGCATTACGACGGCGTACAATGCCGTTAATCGCCTTGAATGATGCTTTCATATTGAAATCACCACTAAACGGCTGATTGATCAAAACAATTGAACCTTGTGAGGCTTCATTGAACTTTGCAATGTCCTGAGCAACCGTTTCGGTCATTGCAATGTAGGTTTGCTTGTTAAATACCTGTAAATCAAAAGGCATGAGTTTGAACTCCTAAATTATTGGGTACCTGCTTGTTTCAAGTAGGCAATTTTTTCTTCCTCGGTCTTACATTCCGCGAGTGACTTTTTGGCACCACTGCCTTGCCCACCGCCCTGAAATCCCCCACCACCGGCTTGAGAACCTTTTAAAATTGAATCTTTGTATTGATATCCACCAATCAAAGTTTCTAAAGCTTCGTCAAAGTCAGCGACTTCACCAGGACGTGCACGAGAAAAGATTTTTTGACCATCTGCACCTACAGCCACGACCTTGCCATCTTCGATCTTGAAGTTTTTACCGAACTGGGCCTGAATCATGTCTGCCGGAACAGAAACGTTTTCTTGAATAAACTTAGAACGAGCAAATCCACCGCCGATAAGTTCGTTGTGCAATTGGGTTTGATATGCATCACGTTCCTGAACGATCGGCGCATACTTTTCTTCAACTGCCTTGATCGCCTCAGCCTTCACCTTTTCGACTTCACCAGCATCCACCAGTTTTTTGTCATCAAAGTTTTTCAAAGTTTCAATTGCTTTTTTCGCTGCCGCTGGATCTTCAATACCTTCAAACGCCTTAAGGGAAGATTCCGCTTTTTCGTAGCGCTCGCGGTTTGTTTTGGCTTCCCCATTTAGACGGGCAATTGTTGCCACGGTTTGAGGTGCATCATGTCCAACTTCTTTGCCATCATCATGAATATAGATCGGTTGACCTTGTTCATTTACCTCTGCATACGTCTTATTTTCGATAGTTACCGTTTTAAGTTTCATAAGTCATCCGACCCTATTACTGAGATGAGCATCCGCTCGTTGCGCCCTATTCATCCGAATTAAAGGCAATAAAAAAGCAGCCGTTTGGCTGCTATTGGTTAAAATTGGGTTTATATCAGGATATGTGCTTTGGTTTGTTTAAAGCTATAACCAAAAATCGCCATATATCTTGGAATCACCTTCCGAATAAATGGCACTAGAATAAGATTTGTGCTGAGGATGTATTCAACTTCAGTCATAGTTATTTGTTTCACAATCCCAACTCCTTAAATGTTTGCTGATCCATTTGCCTCAACTCAGCAATGGTAAACTTGGTACCACTAAGTGGATCCACAAACTTATCAATTGTAAATCCACCTGATTTATAGAGTTCATACCGTGTTTTGCCCAGCATGTTGAGCTGAAAAGTTTTATCTTGGCGAGCAAACCACTTTGCATAGGTTTCATTGGCATTTACCTGACCAATTTTCCCAGATCGCTCATCTTTCGGTATGTTTCGCACTGGCCTGTCATCCGCTACAAACGGACGTAAACCAGATATTGATCCCGTCTCATCACAACCCACCTGCACAGTTCGGCAACGGCGGTGATACGGCGGCTTTTTCTGGGTACCATCAGCTTTTTGGATCCGCCCATCTATTGATGCACAATAAAGGCTCGTACGGCCGTCCAGTGTCGCAACATCGCGTACGTAATCAAATCCTAGTGCCTTCCATGTATCGGAGTAAACAACAGAGCTTACGTGAGCTCTGGCAGTTCTGACTTCTGCATCAATGTGATTTCTAGACTCATTCAGCAATCCATCGGCAAACTTCAAACGCTTAGTGCCTTTGATACGTTGAATAATCTGCTGATTGGTCTGTCCATTCGAAATGCCATCCCGAACCACATACTCGATCTTCTTACGCAAGTTTTGTGCAATGTTTGGAAAGATTTGATCTACAAGTTGCCCACCAGCATAAGGTTTTCTTTTGACTTGCTTATATAAACTTTCCCCATCGATGGCAGGTACTTTTTTATCAGCAATACGGTAGATATAAGCTGCTTCATATGCAGTCAATGCGATACTGGAAGCTGTCATGATTTCAGGCAACTGAACTGAAATGCTTTGCTGCAACTCATTGATCGATACCTGAATCTGCTTCAATGTTGGCGTGGTATATCGGCCACTCATAAGAATAGCCAACTCAGCATCTTCCAGATCATTCATCTGCTGTAAAAGTTGGCCTAAGGCCACGCTAGTGACTGAATCAAATCGAACCAGGATCTCATTTACTGCTGATGATGATAATCGCTGAAGATATGCATTATGTTGCGTAAGTAAATCAATAAGTGCCTGCTGAATTTCATCTTCATTCATTACCACCACCAGAATTTGGATTGTAGTTACCTAGCGGATTACTCATACGCTGCTGATCAATCTGTTTCTGAATCTCGTCCCACTTTTCCTCAGTAAACATGCCAGTCTGTTCGTACTTGTACCAAACTGCCCACGGAAGGTAATCCCCCACACAGGCTTCATAAAGACGCTTAGCACGCTCTTCACTGAATTTAGGCTTGTTGAAATCTTGGGAAATAACATAGCTCAGCTCTTCTGGACCCAATTCATGATCAGGTAAAGCAAACTTGGCACACCAACGTAATGCCATGGTCAGAACCTCACTGATATTCGATACAGCAAGCGATACCACAGAGTGCTGAATTGAATCCTCATTGTCTGACTGGGTTGCAGTCTTGTTTGCAGATCCAACCTCAATGAGTCGAGCGCCCATTTCCTTCATCTGCTCCCACTTGTCAGTCATCAACTGTTTAGCCAGGTTATTATCCTCTGCCTGCACAATTTCAACTTTGGTCGGAAATCCGTTACGAGCTCCAATTGAGAGTTTGTCTTTTTTGATGATTTCATACTGCTCATGACTGACACTAGGCAGACAAACTGTAGGCTGACCTACAATAAATCCAGACTCTTCTACATCTGCAGAGTTCCGATAATGCGCCAGATTTAAATCAGCAAGCTCTAACAACGGCGCATTATCAATATCATCTGAGTTATCGACGGCACCACAAAATGAAAAAGGGATATAGGACCAAGTGGCACCATGGTAATCAGTGGGTGTGTACTTTATATCCTCAGCCCAATTGCCATCATCATCACTGGTATAGATCTGTACGGTGTAAAAGAGGTTACCCGTCTCTCCACCTTCTAAGCGTAGTACACGATATTGCTCTTTGCTTTGGCGAGTAAATCCATCAGCTCCACGAGTGGAAACTATTTCTAGAATTTTGACAAAACTGAGCTTCTTTTGGTTCCCAACAATGATGTAATCCCAATCGATGACACTTTTTGCATTCAGTGTGTGGATCATTGGAAATGCATTTTTTCGCTTATCTTCTTCCCGGTTACGACTTGGAGCCACATTCGGGTAATCGACATACACGGCGCAGCGGTAATGTTTCATGACCAGTCTTAGCATTCGTTGCGAACATTGAAAGATTGAACGTCCCGCTCCATCGGCATTTCGCTCCATGTATTCAAGTGCTTCTGGTCGCTTAAACTCAGGTAGTTTATTGAATGCTGAACCAATATAGCTATTCAGTGTTCGACCAGTCACGCCATAGAACACTGCACGACCAAGATAATCTTTATATCGATCTGTATCACCATCACCAAAAGTTTCTGGTACCGGCAGATAAGTTTTAGCTTTCGCTTTAATTGCTTTTTGGCCTTTACAGACATCATCCAACTTAATCCAAAGTTCGATGTTTTCATCATAATCAGGATGCCGTGTTGTTACTGTCATGTTCTTCTTCCAAAAATTGGGATATCAATGCGCGTCACTGGCTTGATAATTGGAAATCTTTTTGCCAAAGGATAACCGCCAGCATCCCCGACGTGGTCAAGTCCAGATTTCTTATCCGGCATACCAAAATCATCGTAAATTTGCTGTTCGAGTGTTTCCGTGAAGCGTGGGCATTTATTTGTATTGACCTTGAGTGTTCTCTCACCGTCGCCATTCAATATCAAAGCATTAACGGCGTTGATACGATCTTTAATGGCAGGATTGGTACCATCCACTTCAACACGAAAACCCTTAGATCTTAAAATAGCGTGATCTGACTCACTGGCCGCTTTTGATGAGGTCGCTTGTCCTGCTGCATCAGGTATCACCGTCATATCGTGCAGAGGAAATCTTTCAATTAGCAGTGTTGCCATGGTTGGTGTATCTCGTACCCCGACCATCTCATCAAGTGCCAATGGCTTACCCTCACGAATCACATAGACCACTGCAGCCATTTTCAAAACGTTAAAGTCCATACCAATGATCAAAGGTTCATTAGGTTGAATTTCTTCATCGGTGTGATTTAGCTTTCGATCAAAGTCTGGATAAACAGCACCACTGGTTAAATTGACAAACTGACCTTTCAAGTAAGCTGAGATCAATTGCGGCGGATATGACTCAAACAAAGATGAAATATAGTCATCAGGTAGATTAGCTTCATTGTCGTATGTGGAAGCCTGAATCATTCCATACAGTGCGCGCTTAACAGGTGTTAAGTTTGCTTCTTTAACAAACTGCTGATGCGTAAACTTAAACCCCTCAGGGGTTGTAGCAACGTCAATACCATTCAACAAACCGGCTTGCTTGTAGCGCATACGTGCAATGATCTTACGCCATGCTTGTTGCGCCTTAAGCGTCGGCATGACATCCAGCTCATCAATCAACGCATGGCCAATTTTAAAACCTACGATCGTTTGAGGCTTTTCCATTGATCGACAAATCACTGTACTTCGATATTGCCGGCCATAGTAAATATCAACTTCTTTATTCGACTCGTAGATTTTGGTCTTTAGCCCCCAGTCGAAAGCCACCTCGTCAATGGTTGGAAAAAATATATCTCGAATCTGCGGGTAAGTAGGTGCGAAATACCCCAAAGGTACTTTAGGAAACTCCCATGACTTATCGCATAGGCTTGAACAACCTACCCAGGTCTTTCCTGATCCAAAACCAGCAACGAAAGCACGAAATTTATTTTTTAGTTGTAGAAATTCAGCCTGAGGTACATTCAGCGTCGGATTGATGTTGGGCATCTTTTTTACTCGCATCTACGACTTGAATAGTGACTTTGACTGGTGTTGGATCGTCTGCGCCCTCACCGTCTCCATTCTTGATCTTGTCAATTTCGAGCTGTTTAAGTTGCTCATCTAATAACTGAATTTCATAACCATGCATTTCATCTTTGATCTGCTTGATAATCCCTTGCTTTTTAACTTTGTTGTTCTTCCAGTCAACATACATCTTTTGCAGTTCATTGAGTCGGACTGCTTTGTTGGCTAAGGGAATGTCATAAATGTTGGATTTGAAGTTCTTACGTGTTGTATGAAATAGATCTTTAAGCTTCTTGCTCAGATTCTTTCCTGTTGACTTAGTCGGATCGTAAAGTGCGACCTGCTGACGCTCTATTTCGATATTAAACTCTTGCTTTACAGCATCAGCAACTTGTTGAGGTGTTTCAAAGCAAGCAAGAGACTGAACTATAAAGATTTTCACAGGCTCTTTAAGTGCTGCCATAAACTCACCTTCGTAAAGCTACGTAAAGCAAGATAGTCAAAAAAAAGAGCCCGAAGGCTCTACTTAATCAAACACGTCCCACAACTTGCAGCTATATTCTTTTCTGAAACAAACGGCGCCTGCTTCGCGACTTCGACCAGACGCTTAATGTCATCACTTGCACCCCAGCGTTTAACTACGCCAATGAATTCTTCTACGTCATGGCCCGCCAAATAATGTTTAGGTAAGCCTGTATGATCGCTATAGACAATCTCTCCGTCTCCATCACGCTCAACACCAATGTGATAAAGCTCATGTTCAATCAGAGCACAAAACTCACGATCACTCGCTTGCTCGCAAAAGCCAGCATCAATGGTAATGAGATAAATAGGAACAAAGCCGAACCAATCACGCATCTGTTGCTCTTGGCGTGCTTTCTTCCACCCACCTTGGTTGAACATGACTTTTTCACATTGCCCCAATACCATGCGCTTAGCCCGTGTAAAAGCAGATGATGCCCAAGCAAAGGCTAGAAACGTTTGGTCATCGTGAAGTAGCTCAGCGATATGATCATGATCCGGGTTATGCAACTCTCCGCCCAGCGTTAAGAAATTCTCAATCACCCATTCTTTTAGTTCTGGCGCAGCAATGATGCGAATCGATTCCTCTTCTTCAGCTTGATCTATAAAGTCAGTCTGGGGAAATGGTCTGTATTGGTCCATTGAATGTTTGCCCTCTTAACCTTTTGAGCCATGAAACGGCGAAGTTTGATTTAATCTGTAATGGACCAGAATCATCAATCTTGTATCTGCTGGCTGACTCTATACGAACAACTGTATAACCCAATTCATAAGCGCGATCGTAACGCTCCATGCTCCAAGCTTTTGTTGCAAGCTTGCCACCGCGTCCACCAGACCAAGGCCCGCCAGATATCTCGACTAGAATCTTGTGCTCAATCAGATGAAAATCAAAACGCCAATGCTTAGTGGATATGAACTGAAATTTCTTCTCGTACTTGATGCCAAGTATGTTCAAGGCTTTTTCAAAGTCTTCTTCGGCTTCCTCGTAGCTAATTTTAGCCTTAGGTAAAGGTCTGGTTCTTGGCTTTGGCTTATACGGCTTTTTGTTTGTAGCTCGCTTATATGCATCAACGTCCATAGCGCTTAATGTTCTGTTTGATTATCTCAATGTTCCCGTCGATCTGCCGAAGGCGCTTATCACACTCAAATTTAAATGCGATTGGCGCATTCAAATGATTCAAGCTTTCGATTTTCTCTTTATCTTCATGCAACTTTTTTAAGTTCTTTTTCGCTTCGAGAATATCCATAGGCACCCCGTCATTAAAAAATAAAGAAAGAAAAACCCCGCCAATAATCGATATTTAGCGGGGTTTCATTTGCCGCAATCCGTCCGGCGAATTACTCGCATGCACTGTTGCGAGTGGGGTAATTTTAATTAATGGTTAAAAATTTAATGCCGAACTTTAGTCGGTCGGCTCGCTCTACTCAACACTATTCACTTCTCAAAGTTAGCTATTGATCAGTTTTTATGTTTTTCGTTCTCTTTGGGCGGGGTGTCACCCACAACTTGTGGCTCTAAGGCTAACTCAATGTGTGACGAAATCACATTGGATTCAAACCGATTTATACGGCTGGTTTCTGCATCCCACCGTTTGCGCTTTATAGCCCACAAATAATGCAAGCGTCACAAATCCAAGTTACCTAAATGGCTAACAGTTTTTCATAGAATCACCAGTTAATTATGATTGATCTGAAATTTAAGCAATAAAAAAGCCCATCGGTTAGATGAGCTTTAATTTATCTTTGGGGCATTCAATTAACAAAACGCCCATTTTAGAAATACTTATACTTAAACGTTCTGTCTATGTCAAGCTAAAACAACTTCGTTTGGCTCAAAATGAAATGAGCGTGCAAGATTGTTTCTTATGCTGTTTTCCCAATTCTCAATACATCCCTCAGCTATAAGCTCATAAGGTTCATAGCGTTCTGAGTAACCAGACTTCGAAACTTTAAGATCTGCAATCGTAATTTTTTCATGCAAGGTGTAAGGCCGCTTTCCTGTACCTCCGCATTTATCACAGAATTTCGCGCCTTCTGGATAGCCTTT